>DASYBP010000572.1:0-3444 GCA_036500715.1 Rhodopila sp. | reverse complement strand
GCAGCTTGCAGGCGTTCCAGAACGGCGCGTAGCCATACGAGCCCTTGTCCACCGGAAAGTTGCTCTCGAACATGCAGCGTGCGGCGCCGAAGGCGTCGATGCAGGTCTCGACATAGGGTTTCCAGGCAGCGGCCAGATCCGCGGACGAAGGCGGCTCCGGGCGGGTGTGGAAATCGAAGCCGTTGAGCCGCATTCCCATCCCGCCGAGTTTCACCCCTACGTTCGGGCAGGTGGCAAGGGTGCGCATCGACTTCGACCACACGTCGAAGACTTCGGCACGTTTGCCGTGGTAAGACCCAATGCCGAGCGGACCGGCAATGTGGTTGAGGCAGATCTGGGTGTCGGGAAAGGCCTGCGCCAATGCGGTCAGGTCGCCGATCTGAGTATGATACAGCCAAGCATCGAACGACAGGTTCAGCGGCGCCAGGCAGGCGAAGCCTTTGCGAAACGTTTCGTCATACATCAGGCGTGGCGGCGGCGCGTAGGCGGGGTTCATCAGGTTCGCGTCGGGATCGTAGGCGGTGATGTGGCGGATGCCGCGGAACCGGTCACCAGCGGCGCGGATATGCGCCTGGAGCACGTCACGCGATTTTTCCCCATTGCGCAGATCGACATGGCCGACGATGCCAGCGCAGATCTTCGTCGGGCCGTAGCCGCCGGAGGCGCTCATCGCGGCGACGCCGTTGACGAACTCAGTCTCGCCCACCGGACGGAACGCCTCTGGCCCAGAGGAGCGGTGCATTGAACGGCACTGCAGGAACACGGTGGCGACGATGTTGTGGCCGCTGTTGAGGTCAGCCAGCAGATCGTCGAGCATGTAGACCCAGTCGGGCCTTTCCCAAAGGTGGTGGTGCGGATCGACGATTGGCAGCTCCGGCTCCAGGATCGCCTCGTTGCGGCGCGCAAGCCAGTCGTTGCGCACGGGAATATAGGTGCTGGACGTTGTGGTCGTGCTCACGCCTGCGTTTCCTCTTCTTGGGTCGCGCATTCTTTCGCGTCCGGCGCCTGATGCCAAGTGCAGTGCGTCCCATCTTGCTTGGGTGGCGCTGGTACGAAACCGCTGGATCAACGTCAGGCCGGTAAGGCCCCGTGTCTCCAAAGTCTGCCAGATGTGACCGCCGGGGGGCGGGATTTTCGTCCGGCACCATCACGGAGAGGCCGAAGCCGGCTGCTTCCGTGGCGGCGCCGAGGCCGGCGGGGCCCGCGCCGACGATCAGAAGATCGAGCGGGATAGTCACCCGGCAAATTGGATCAGTCTGCCGGAGGGCTCGCCGAGGACTTCATCGTCGCGCATGACGATGTGGCCGCGCACGATCGTCGCCGCCGGCCATCCGGTCACCTGCATGCCCGCGAAGGGCGTCCAGCCGCATGGGGCGGCGATCCAGGATTCCTCGATCCGGCGCTGACGCTTCATGTCCACAACGGTAAAATCGGCATCGTAGCCGACGGCCAGCCGGCCCTTGCCGACCGCCCCGTAAACCCGAACCGGACCGGCGCACATCAGGTCGACCATCCGCGCGATCGAAAGACGACCGGCGTTGACGTGATCCAGCATGATCGGGACCAGCGTCTGCACACCGGTCAGACCGGCCGGGCAGTCCGGCCACGGCAAGAGTTTCTTGTCGCGCGAATGCGGGGCGTGGTCGGACCCGACGGTATCGACGGTGCCATCATTGATGGCGCGCCAAGCGGCGGAGCGGTGCTCCTCGCCGCGGATTGGCGGGTTCATGACGCCGAAACCCTCCAGCCGCTCGTAGCAGTCCGGGGCGACCTGCGTCAGGTGGTTCAGCAGCACCTCGCAGGTGGCGATACTCCGAAAATCCTTGAGGTAGTCCAGTTCCTGCGCGGTCGAGACGTGCAGGATGTGCGCCGGGCGGCCGGTCTTGCGGGCCAGTGCCATCAGGCGTCGGGTACCGAGGAAGGCGCATTCCTCGTCGCGCCAGACCATATGATTGGAATAGGGATCGCCCGACTTGAACAGCGGCTTGCGGGCCTGAAGGCGGTATTCGTCCTCGCTGTGGAATGAGATCCGCCGGCGCCCCGAGCGCATGGCCTTTTCCAGATGCTCGTCGTCCTCGATCATCAGGTCACCGGTGGAGCTGCCGGCGAAGATTTTTATCCCACAGACACCGCGGCCGAGTTCCAGGTCTGGCAGCGAGGGAATATTGGATTTGGTGCCGCCGACGTAGAGGCCCATGTCGCACCAGGCGGCGCCTTCGACGTAGTCCTGCTTCCAGGTCAGGCGGTCCTTGTCGGTGATCGAAGGGCTGGTATTGGGCATGTCGAACACCGCGGTCAGGCCACCGAGGACGGCACCTTTCGTGCCGGTGGGAATCGTTTCAACCGACTTGTCGCCGGGGTCTCGCAAATGGACGTGGGGGTCGATCAAGCCGGGCAGGACGTGCAGGGAGGTGGCGTCGAATGTCCTTTCGGCGGTAGCACCCGCGGCGACACCCAGGGCGACGATGCGGCCGTTACGGACGCCGACGTCGGTTTCTTCAGAACCCCACGGCAAGACGCAGGTGCCGTTGCGGATCAGAAGATCGTAGTGGGTGGCCATTGCGGGTCCTTTCCGGTTGCCGTCGGAGGTATAGCAGCCGAGGGTCGGATGGTCACATCGGCAAGCGTCGGCCGGTGATGGATTTGGCGGGACGCGCCACGGCATCCTGATGCGGGCTTTCCCCTTCCTGGGCGCCCGCATCCAGCGCTGCCTGCAGCATCCACGCGGCGGCGGCGCGATCGACCGCCTGGGCGCGCTTGGCGCGGGACAGATCCGCTGCCTCAATCAGAAAGCGGTTCACCGCGGCGCTGGAAAGCCGCTCATCCCACATCGCGGCCGGCAATCCGGTGGCGTTGGACAGCGCGTGGGTCCAGTCCCGGGCGGCCTGGGCGGCTGGGCCGGCGGTGCCGTCCATCGACAGCGGCAGCCCGACGATCAGGCCGTAGGCGCCTTCCCGCAGGGCGATGGTGGCGATCTCGGTGGCGTTGACGGTTAGTTTCCGCCGTTTCAGGGTGCCGTAAGGCGACGCCAGCCGCCGCCCCACGTCGGACAGGGCCACGCCGATTGTCTTCGACCCGGGGTCGATGCCGATCACCCGCTGGTCGGCGCCGAGTGCGGCCAGCAGATCCCTCAGGTTGAACAGAGCCATGTGCGTCGTTATGGTCCGGCGGCTTTTCCAAGGCCAAGGAAATCCCACCGCATGTCGCTCGATCACGCGACCGTCCGCCGCATTGCCTCGCTCGCTCGCATCCGGGTCGAGGATCATGAAATCGAACATTTGTGCCATGAGTTGAACGGGATACTGGGCTGGATCGAGCAATTGAACGAGGTGGATGTCTCGGGCGTCGCGCCGCTGACCGGCGCCCCGAACATGGCGATGGCGATGCGCGCGGATGTTGTCACTGACGGCGGCCACCCGGACCAGGTGCTGGCCAACGCGCCCG
>DASYBP010000571.1:0-2834 GCA_036500715.1 Rhodopila sp. | reverse complement strand
GGGTGCCATGACCGTTGTCGTGACGCCGCCCCCGCGAACCACACGAATCCGGCTGTCCTTATCGGCGATCTCGATCTCGGTCAGGCCGGTTTCCACCAGTACCGCCGCCAAGGCACGAATGGTGTCGGGGTCGATGGGAATACGGGTCAACGGTGGTCCTCCAGAATCCCGGCTGCCGCCGTGCGGGTCCGCTCAACGGTCTCGCGCTGCGATGACGCAATGGTGTGCGCGCGTAGCATAGCCGGCGTGTCGGGTCCAATTCCGCGGACAGCCACGGTGGCAGCGTCTGGTAGGCTGGGTGGCGGGTAGCAGAAACAAGCGCCACCCGGCCACCAATGCTACCCAGGGTCCCCGCCGGAGGCGGCCGGTATTGCGTCAGCGTGACGGAGACGGTGGCCGAGTTGCCTGGACCGCACTCACGCTGCGGAAGAGGTTCAACCTACGTGCGGGCCTCTACCTTTCCCCAAAGCCTCGCCGACGCGAGATCGGCACCTTGCCGGCAAGCCTGGAATTTTGCCCAAACGACATCCTCGCTTACCCATTCCCATCCCGCAAATGTGCCGAAGCCGCAATCACTGCCGGCAATGACGCGCTCCCGGTCTCCGATCGCGGCAACCGCCAGCTCGATCCGCTGCGCGACCACCTCCGGATGCTCAACGAAGTTGCTGGTGCTGTCGATCACCCCAGGAAGCAGCACGAACTCATTCGGCAGCTTGTTCCGGCGAAGCGCCCCGACCTCATGCTGGTGGCGAGGGTTGGCCATCTCGATCGACAGCCCGCCGACTTTCGCTTGGTAAAGCACCGGCAGCAGCGGATCGAGCGGGATGTCGTGCACATGCGGCCCTTCCCAGTTTCCCCAGCAAATATGCAGCCGCACCCGGTCGCGCGGGATACCCTCGAGCGCAAGATTAATCGCCGCCACATGAGTCTCGACGACCCGCACGTATTCCGCTTCAGACATGTGCTGGAACAGGAACACCCGCTCCATGGCAAGGTCGGGCGCATCGATCTGTAACATCAAGCCGCTGTCGACGACGGCGCGATATTCCCGCCGCATCTCCCGGGCGAGCGCGTTCACGTACGCTTCGTGCGAGTCGTAGTAGGCGTTCAGCATTGTTGTGGCGATGATGCCGGGCGAGGGCGCGGTCATGAAACACTCGGTGAAGGGCGGTTGCTGTGCCGCGGCATGGCGCTTGGCCCGCTCGATTTCCCCCAGGGTTACGCTGATATCCTCGTACTTCACCGGAGCCACCGCCTGGGGTGCGCCGAACACCTTGCCCGTGCGCGGAATACGCGCCTGCAAGCGGGCCGCAAACAATGGAAATTCGGTGAACTCAGGCGGGCTCGGACGCTTCGATTCTCCGCCGAAACCTGTCATGCGCTGTGGAATGTAGGTCTGGAAACCGATCCGCCCCTGCTCGCCGTCGTTGGCGATGTCGACGCCGGCCTCGTGCTGCTTCTGCATCACGTGGACGACGCGGCGCTCGATCTCGGCGGTCAGCGCGGAGCGGTCGATCGCCGAACCGAGTTCGTCCTCGATCAAGAGATCGGTCAGGCGCTCGCCACGCGGCAGGCTGCCGACATGCGTGATCAGAATGCGGCTGTCGCTTGTTTTCATGGTTCGGTTCCTCCGTTTAGGCGAAGCTACACGAAATGGCAGGGTGACGATGGCACGGTTCGGCTGTTGCTGACAGGCAGGAATACTGCGCCACACTGGCGTTGGGTCGCCGTCTTGATTGATCCGCTGGCGATCGACCGGACCTCGGCCGGGATCGCGGCCCGCACGAGAAATTGACCGCCCTGCCGGTGGCTGGATCGGGGCTGATCATGGCCGGGGTCTTATGTGTCGCCTGGCCGCAACGGAGCATGGCATGATCCTGCATGCGAACCAGGCCGGCGAGGGGCCGCCGGTTGTCCTGCTGCACGGCCTCTTCGGCGCGGCGCGGAATTTCGGCGCGGTCCAGCGCGCGCTGGCGCCTCGGTTCCGGGTCATCGCGCTCGATCTGCGCAACCATGGTGACAGCCCGCATGGGCCGGATATGCGCTATCCAACCCAGGCGGACGATGTGCGGGAGACGTTGCAGGCGCTGGGGGTCGAGACGGCCGCGGTGATTGGGCACTCGATGGGCGGCAAGGCGGCGATGGCGATGGCGCTGCAGTGGCCCGATGCTATGGGGCGCCTGTTGGTTTGCGACATCGCGCCGGTGATCTACCAGCACGGTAATGCCACGATCGTCGAGGCGATGGCGGCGATACCCCTGACCCCGTCGCTGACCCGTCAGGACGCTGATGCCGCATTGGCGGCGGCCGTTCCACGTGCCGACATCCGCGCTTTCCTGCTGCAGAATCTCCGTCTCGGCGCAACCCCGTACTGGCGAATTGGCCTGGCGGGGATCGCCGCCGCGATCGCCGATCTGGAGGGCTGGATCGATCTTCCGGGCACATATCGGGGCCCGTCGCTTTTCGTCACCGGGGCCAACTCCGATTACGTGCTGCCCGAACACCGTCCGATCATCCGCACCCGGTTCCCGGCCGCCCGTTTCGTGGCGATCAAGCAAGCGGGCCACTGGGTGCATTCGGACAACCTGGCCGGCTTTCTGTCGGTGGTGGAGGCTTTTCTGCACGAGTGGCGTGGCTGACCGCTACCCGCGGCCGGTCCATCATACCCGTGGGACGCCCGAAGGCGCGGGCGGGTTCAGCCCCGCCCGCGTGCTGTCTCACTGGCCAGCCGCGACAAATCTGGGTGTCGCGGCTGGGCTCCAGAAGGGTTAGAAAACCTGGCCGCCGAGATCAGGCTATGTCGTAGCGATCAAGGTTCATCACCTTGGTCCACG
>DASYBP010000570.1:0-2498 GCA_036500715.1 Rhodopila sp. | reverse complement strand
TCCTTCCGCAAGACACCGGCATCGGCTACGTTGTAGGTGGCATCATCACTTTTGGCGGTGGGGTTGCACTTTATTCCGATGGAAAAGTGATCGGCGGCCTGGGTGTCAGCGGCGATACGTCGTGCGCCGACCATGCGATATCCTATCGGATGCGCCACCTCGCGGGGCTAGACCGAGCTTCCGACCTGTCCTTACTACAAATCGGCTGAAGTCCGGGGAAAATTGCCCGGAACCGCTTAAAAACGTAGCCATGTAATAACGCGCTTGTGAGTTGTACAGCGTGGCTTGATCTGCTCCCGTCCCCGGCATGTATATCGAAGCCGTCCCGAACCGGAACTCGCCGCCCGCCATCCTGCTGCGTGAGAGCTATCGCCATGAGGGCAAGGTCCGCAAACGCACGCTTTGCAACCTTTCCGACTGGTCCTGCGCCCACGTTGAAGGCCTGCGCGGTGTGCTCAAGGGCGGCACAGTCATCCCCGCCGAACACGACGCCATCACCGTCACCCGCAGCCTGCCGCATGGCCACGTCGCCGCGGCCCTCGGCACGGCGCGCAAGATCGGCTTTGACCGCATCCTCGGCCCTGACGGCAACCGCTACCGCGACCTCGTCCTCGCTCTGCTGGTTGGTCGCATCCTCGACCCTGTCTCCAAACTCGCGGCCGCCAGGACGTTGTCGCCCGACACGGCGTCCTCCAGCCTCGGCGAAGCGCTCGGTCTTGGCGCGGTCGACGACGACGAACTCTACGCGGCACTCGACTGGCTGCTGGCACGCCAGGCCGCCATCGAGACCGCATTGGCCAAGCGCCACCTCCAGAATGGCACGCTGGTGCTCTACGACGTCTCCTCGAGCTACATGGTGGGACGCCGCTGTTCGCTGGCCAAACGTGGATACAGCCGTGACGGCAAGAAGGGCACGCTGCAAATCGTCTACGGCCTGCTCTGCGCCCCTGATGGTTGTCCAGTTGCCATCGAAGTCTTTGACGGCAACACCGGCGATCCGACGACGTTGGCACCTCAGATCGACAAGCTCAAGCAGCGCTTCGGCCTCAGTCACGTGGTGCTGGTCGGCGACCGCGGCATGATCACCGAGGCGCGCATCACCGAGGACATCAAATCCGCCGGTCTGGACTGGATCACCGCACTGCGCGGACCGGCGATCAAGGACCTGCTGAACAGCGGCGCCTTGCAGCTCACGCTGTTCGACACGCGTGACATGGCCTCCATCACCGCGCCGGACTTCCCCGGTGAGAGGTTGGTGGTCTGCCGCAATCCCGACCTCGCCGCCGAGCGCAGCCGCAAGCGCGAAGACCTGCTGGCCGCGACTGAGAAGGATCTTGCCCGCATCAAAACCGCTGTCGAGCGCAAGCGTAATCCGCTGCACGGCACCGCCTCGATTGCGCTTGCGGTCGGCGAGGTGCTCAACACCTACAAAATGCGAAAGCATTTCGATCTGACGATCACCGACGACGGCTTCAGCTTTGTGCGAAAGACCGCCGAGATCGCCGCCGAGGCGGCAACCGATGGGCTTTATGTCGTACGCACCAGCCTGCCTGCGGCGACGCTCGGCGACGCCGATACCGTGCGCAGCTACAAATCCCTGGCCCGGGTGGAGCGCGCGTTTCGTTGCATCAAGACGGTCGATTTGAATGTCCGGCCGGTCTACCACTGGTTGGAGGATCGGGTTCGGGCGCATGTCCTTCTCTGCATGCTGGCCTATTACCTGGAATGGCACATGCGTCAGTGCCTGGCGCCGATGCTGTTCGATGACACCGACAAGGAGGCGGCCGAAGCCCTGCGCAGTAGCGTGGTGGCGCAAGCAGTGCGTTCCAAGATCGCGGTCAAGAAGCAGACCACCGGCATGACACCGGACGGACTGCCGGTACACAGCTTCCGCACGCTGCTGGCTGATCTGGCGACGATGGCTCGCAATACGATCATCACCGCGATCAACCCCCTGTATCCGCTGACCGTGGTGACGCGGCCGACACCGGTGCAGCAGAAAGCATTCGATCTGCTGGGGATTGCGGTGTAGCCAGTAGCCAGCGACTGAAATCCCACATATATAATTATATCAATGGATTGTGTAAACTCGAAGAGGGAAGCTGGGCATAGAGCAGGCCCCAGTGAGCGAACAGCCGAGGCTGTTGGCGTGCGATGCGCGCCAGCCAGTGTCGGGACCGCCGCTTGTGCCTGCGCAAGGACTTGAATTTTCCGCTCGCCCATCGCGCCAAGGTAACGTCGATGCGCTGCAAGGTTGGATAGAGGGCCGAAGGACAGAACCGCCCATAGTAGTTGATCCAGCCGCGAATGTGCGAGTTGAACATCCCCGCCAGATCATCCAGGGTTTTGTCACTCCGTCGATGCATCGACCACCTCCGGATAGTCTGTCGAATCGCCGTGAGCGCCTTTGTGCTGACTGCGGGACTGAACGAGACGCCCAATCCACCTGCCCTTTTGCTCACCACTCTTGGCCTGAAAGTGTAACCAAGAAAGTCGAA
>DASYBP010000569.1:0-7028 GCA_036500715.1 Rhodopila sp. | reverse complement strand
ACGCGCTGCGACAGGCGCTGGCGACGCCAACCCTTCTGGTCAGCGTGATGGCGGTGAACAATGAAACCGGCGTGATTCAGGACATCGCCAAACTGGCGGCGATAGCCAAAGAAGCGGGGGCCTTGTTCCACTCCGACCTGGCACAGGCGGTAGGAAAAATCCCGTTGAACCTGACCGCGTGGGGGGTCGATCTGGGCTCGATCAGCGGCCACAAACTGTATGGACCAAAGGGGGTAGGGGCTCTGTTCGTGCGCCGACGTCCCCGCGTTCGACTGTCCCCCTTGTTTTCCGGCGGTGGGCAGGAGCGAGGGCTGCGATCCGGCACCCTGCCAACACCGTTGATCGTCGGCCTGGGATACGCCTGCCTGTTGGCCGGACAAGAGATGGCAGCGGAAGCGCGGCGGCTGGGGGACCTGCGGCGTGAACTGCTGGACCGCCTGCGCGACGAGATTTCTGGCATCCGCGTCAACGGCGACCTTCGGGCGCGGATCGCGGGCAACCTGAACCTGACATTTCCACAGGCGACCGCTGCGGAGCTAATGGCCGCGTTGCCCGATCTGTGCGTATCCACCGGGTCGGCCTGCTCGTCGGCGGCGGTCGAGCCATCCTATGTCCTACGCGCAATGGGACTTTCGGAGGATGAAGCCGCACGGACCTTGCGGATCGCCATTGGACGCTTTACCTCCGCCGCCGATATCGATTACGCCGCCGCAGCGCTGTCCGCGGCTCATGCCGCGTGCGCAGCGGTAAACTCCGACTCGCGAGCCAAGGCCTGAACCGCATGCCCCGCATGACCTTCATTGAGCGCGACGGGACGCGTCGCGAGGTTGACGCACCGTTGGGCCTTTCGGTGCTGGAGATCGCCCACAAGCACGGCGTTGATATCGAGGGCGCCTGCGAGGGCTCGCTGGCCTGCTCCACCTGCCACGTGATCGTTGACGCGGCCTGGTTCAAGAAGCTGGCAACCCCGACCGAGGATGAGGAAGATATGCTGGACCTCGCCTTTGGCCTGACCCAGACGTCGCGGCTGGGGTGCCAGATCGTGATGACCGAGAAACTGGACGGGCTGGTGGTGAAACTGCCGGCCGGCACGCGAAACGCCCAGGAGCGATGATGCGGGTGGTGGTCGCCATGTCCGGCGGCGTGGACAGCAGCGTGGTCGCCGGTCTGCTGCACGAGGCGGGACATGAGGTGATCGGCGTCACGCTGCAACTCTATGACCAGGGGGCGGTCTCCGGGCGAAAGGGGGCTTGCTGCGCCGGCCAGGATATCGACGACGCGCGCCGCGTGGCGGATCGTCTGGGCATCGCGCACTACACGATCGACGCCGAGGCGCGCTTCGCCAAGTCAGTAATCGCGTCGTTCGCGGACGGCTACGCCGCGGGCGAGACGCCGGTTCCCTGCATCGCCTGCAACCAGACGGTCAAGTTCGCCGATCTCTCAGCTCTGGCACGGGATCTGGCGGCGGAGCGGCTGGCAACCGGACATTACGTGCGGCGCGTCGATGGACCTGATGGGCCCGAGATGCACCGGGCGATCGACCCGGCGCGTGACCAGAGCTGGTTCCTGTTCGCAACCACACGGTCTCAGCTTGACCGGTGCTGGTTCCCGCTGGGCGACATGCGCGACAAGCGCGCCGTCCGCGACCTGGCCCAGCGGCTAGGTCTTCGCGTCGCCGAAAAGCCTGACAGCCAGGACATATGTTTCGTGCCGTCCGGCGCCTATACCGATGTCGTTGGCCGGCTGCGGCCTGATGCACTGGAGCCTGGCGAGATCGTCACCGAAGATGGCCGCGTCGTCGGCACCCATGAAGGAATTGCCCGCTACACAGTGGGACAGTCGAAGCGCCTCGGGGGCGCGGTTATGCTGGACGGGCAGCGCCAGGTGGTTGTGGCGACCCAACCCGGACCGCGCCGCATCGTCATTGGACCGCAGGGGACCGGGGTGCGGTCGGTGCGGTTGCGCGACGTGAACTGGCTGATGCCCGAGCCGCCGCCGCGGGAGCGGCTGTGTGCGGTGAAATTACGGGCACGCGAGGCAGCTCGGTCAGCGACGGTGCTCACTGACGCCGGCATAACCACCGTGACTTTGCAGGAACCCGCCTTACCGGCGCCCGGACAGGCCTGTGTCTTCTATGACGGCAACCGCGTCCTTGGCGGCGGCATCATGACCCGGACAGAGGCAGGGACGTCGAGCCAGTTGTTGTCTTGATTGGGCAAAGGCGAAGTATCGTCGCAGACCGCATTTGCGCCCGGTAATCGCCGTAGCTGTGAGCCGGTGATGTTGGGGTGATACTGTCCGGACATCTCTGCCGTGCCGGTCAGGATCGCAACAAAGCTTGACCGCGCTGGCGCGGCGGCGCACATCCGGCCGGTCAGACAGCCGGACGGCCGCTGCGGGCGGGGCAATCCCGCTGGCAGAGGAAAGTCCGGGCTCCACGGGAACACGGTGCCGGCTAACCGCCGGCGGAGGCGACTCTAGGGAAAGTGCCACAGAAAACAAACCGCCTGTGCAAGACCGGTTCGCGTCAGCAGATCGGTCCCACGGGCAAGGGCGAAACGGTGCGGCAAGAGCGCACCGCGCCGCTGGCAACAGCGGCGGCACGGTAAACCCCACCGGGAGCAAGACCGAATAGGAGCGGCTGCAATGTCGCGGTCTCAACGCCACGGCAATTGCAGGGGACGTTCCCGCCCCGCCGCTCGGGTTGGTCGCGTGAGGCGCACTGTGAGGTGCGTCCCAGACGAATGGTCGTCCCGCCCCAAATCGGAGCGGACAGAACCCGGCTTACAGGCTGTCTGACGTTTCTGGATCGTCCGTTCTGGTTCGCCGGGATCAACCGCCAGTTGATCTTAACACGGTGCAGTTGCAGCGGCGGCCATAGATCCCAAACTGGCCACCGCAAGAACAAAACAAGAATATTTTCGTGATCTAGAATTGCTTTGCGCTGAATCGGCCCGTCGCGGGTAAGTGTCTGACGAAGCCAGGAAATTTTTGTTCGATTCGAGCGGTAAAGGCGCCAATTTCTTTGACCTCCCAAGGTAGCCCATGTTATCCCATCGCTGCCCACGACGGACCACCCTCCGTCGAGGCAACCGGCGGGATGCGGTCGCTCGCGCCACCATCCGGACCCCGCTGGCATCCAGTCTGTGCCTTGCCCCAATCCCGACTGCAGCCCGCGTTTCGAAAGCAACCGCGTCCGAATGGCCCTCTTCATTGGCACGCACCACAACAAGCTGGACGCCAAGGGGCGGGTTTCGGTACCAGCGCAGTTTCGTTCCATCCTCAAGAGGAACAGCCATGCCGGAGAAGGCGCCGCGATCGCAACCCTCTATCTGCGGCCATCGCACCAGAACGCCTGCATCGAGGGCTGGACGGAGCTCGATTTTGAAGGGCTCAGTGCACCGGTTGCCGCGGGCTACAACCTGTTCAGCGAGGAACAGGACGATCTCGCCCTGGCAATTTTCGGCACCGCCTGTTTGCTTGAGACCGATAAGGAGGGCCGGATCATGCTTCCGGACACCCTGATCGCGCACGCGGGCATCACCGATACCGTGGCCTTCATCGGCGCGCGCGAAAAGTTCCAGATTTGGGAGCCCGCCGCTGGCGCCAAACGTCTTGCCGTTGCGATGCAGAAGGCGCCGGCGCTGACCGTCAAAGCTCAGGTGCCGGCATGAGCGTGCATATACCCGTCATGCTGGATCAAGTGCTTACCGCGCTGGCGCCGCATGATGGCGGCTGCTACCTCGACGGGACATTCGGCGGTGGCGGCTACGCCCAGGCTATCCTTGAGCAGGCGCATTGCACGCTTTGGGCAATCGACCGCGACCCCGAGGCGATCGAACGCGGCGCCGGCCTGATCGCTCGCTTCCCCGGCCGTCTGCACCTGCTGCACGGACAATTCGGCGATATGGTTGCGCTGCTGCACCACGCCGGGGTGATTGCACTGGACGGAGTCGTTCTCGATCTTGGCGTATCCTCCTTCCAGCTCGACGAACCGGCGCGTGGCTTCTCCTTTCGCCATGACGGCCCGCTCGACATGCGCATGGGAAAACATGGGACGAGCGCCGCCGATCTCGTCAACACGCTACCGGAGCGCGCGCTGGCGAATGTGCTCTACGAGTTAGGGGAAGAGCGGGCCTCGCGCCGCATCGCTCGCGCTATCGTCGCCGCCCGCCTGGAAGCGCCGATTGAAACCACCTCGCGCCTTGCCGAAATCATCCGCTCCGTGCTGCCGCCTGACCGGTCCGGCAACCACCCGGCTACGCGCAGCTTCCAGGCGCTGCGCATCAAGGTCAATGACGAGCTTCACCAGATCGAGGCGGCGCTCGAGCAAGCCGCCGGTTTGCTCTCTCCCGGTGGGCGGCTGGTGGTGGTCGCTTTTCATAGCTTGGAAGACCGCATCGTGAAGCGCTTCATGACGCAGGCCGCTGGTCGCACCGGTTCACCGTCGCGCCATGATCCTGCCGGCTTAAAAACGCGTGACGCACCCATTTTCCGTCTGCTAACCGCTCGCGCGGTTCGCCCGAGCGCTACCGAAGCAAAACATAATCCGCGGTCCGGTAGTGCTCGGCTGCGCGCCCTCGAACGCATTGCCAAGGGTCGTGATACATGATCCGTCCTCTCACCGTCGTCACTTTCCTCCTGGCCTGCGGCTCTGGCCTTTACCTCTATCAGTCGAAGCATGAGGTGCAGTTGCTCGATCGGACGATCGAGAGAACCGTTCGCGACACCGCCGCGCTGCGTGAGCAGAGCCGGCTGCTGGCGACCGAATGGAACATGCTGAACGACCCGGAGCGGTTGCGGCAATTTTCCGACACCTACCTGAACCTGAAGCCGATCGATCCCAAACAGTACGCCAGCATCGCCGATCTGGATGCCCGGCTGCCCCCGCCGCGTGTCGAAGTGCCGGCGCCCGATGCGGAAGATCAACCTTCGGCCGAAGCTACGCCGCAGGATGCGCCGCCCGCACCCCCGGTCGCCGAGGAGAAAGTTCTGCCGCTTCCACCGGCTCCCGCCACGCGGCCCGCTTCGGCCGCGCGTGCCGCGGAACCCAAAGTGGCAACGTCGCGGCCGCCCGAGACCCAGAGCCGTCCGCTCCCGGCCGTCGAGGCAAGACCAGTTGAAACGCGCCCGTTAGAGCAGCGTGCAGAACAGCGTTCGGGGCCGCGTGTCGCGGAGACGCGCGCCGAGCCACGCGCGCCGTCCGCATTGCCGGCACCGAAACCGATCATCCTGGCCGCGCCCAGGCCACAACAGCCCATCAATACACGTGGCAATACCCAGGTTTCGCCGCCTCGTCCTGCCGTTCCTCCCGCCCCACCTCCGGGTCCGGCACCGGGCTCTTTGCTTGGCATGGCGCGTGGACCGGCGCCCCCCGCGCCCAGACCGATCCCGGTGAATGCCTCCTATAGCGCCAACTGAGCCGACACCATGAGCGACCCGAACAACCCCGTCCTCCCGCCCGGCCCGCCGGTATCCGAGGGCCAGTCGCCGGCCGGTGGTCGGCCTTGGCGGCCGGCGCGTCGGCGCGGCGCTGCCCGCGCCGACGCGGTGCCGCGCCTGGAGACTGTGCGGGTCACCGCCCCAGACCTGGCCCGCCGCGCGGCGATGGAGAAGACGCGGTCCCGGCTGGTGATAACGGCGGGCGTGTTCACCGCGCTGTTCGCCGCGGTGCTGACAAAACTAACGCTCGCGACGGTCGTTTCGCCCATGCCGCCGCACCGGCCTGAGCGGCCGGTGACCGAAATCGTCGCGGCGGTCCCGCATCAAGCGATCGAGGCGACACTGCCAGGGCAGCGCGCCGAGATCACTGATCGCAACGGCCAGCCGATGGCGATCTCGCTCAACACCGTGTCGCTGTTTGCCGATCCGCGGCAGATCGGCGACGCCGACGACGCGGCCCGCAAGTTGAAGCAAGTTTTGCCGCGGCTGGATCTGGCCGAGACCACGGACCGGCTGCACCGCGACAAGAAGTTCATCTACCTGGCGCGCGAGATCACCCCGCGCGAGGAACTGGCGATCAACGACCTGGGCATTCCTGGCATCGACTTCCGCCCCGCCCAGCATCGCGAGTACCCGTTGGGACGCACCGCCGCGCAGGTGCTGGGCGGCGTCGATGTGGACCAAAGCGGTTTTGCCGGCGTCGAGAGATTCTTCGACGAACGCCTGCGCACCCAGACCGATCCGCTGCGCCTATCTATCGACCTGCAGGTGCAGGCCGCGGTGCGCGAAGAGCTCATGACCGCGATGACCACGTTCGACGCTATCGGCGGCTGCGGCATCGTAATGGACGTGCAGACCGGCGAGGTGCTGGCGATGGTCAGCCTGCCTGACTACGACGCCAACTTTGTCCGTACCGCGCCCGCCGAGGACCGCTTCAACCGCGCCGTCGAGGGCACCTACGAACCGGGTAGCACGTTCAAGCTGCAGACCGCTTCGATGGCGCTGGACAGCGGTCTGGTGCATATCTGGGACGAGTTCGACGCTTCACACAACATCAGCATCGGGCGCTTCACCATCTCGGATTTCGAGGGCAAGCATCGCTGGCTGTATTTGCCGGAAGTGCTGGCCTATTCTTCGAACCTCGGCGCTGCCCACATCGCGCTTACGATTGGCGCCGAACGGCAGCGCGCATGGCTCAGGAACATGGGCATGTTCGGCCGCACCGGCATCGAGTTGCCGGAATCCGCCCACCCGATCGTCCAGCCGGCCGCGAACTGGAAGGAGCTGGCGACCATGACCGTGGGTTTCGGCCATGGCATTTCGATCACCCCCCTGCACGTGGTGCGCGGGACGGCTGCGGTCGCGAATGGCGGGATGCTGATCCCGCCGACGATCCTGGCGCGCGAGCCCGACCAGCCGGTGGATGGGGTGCGGGTCATGCAGCAGTCGACCTCGGACATCATGCGCAAGCTGATGCGGTTGGTGGTGACCGACGGCTTCGGCAAATCGGCGGAGGTGCCTGGCTACTACCCCGGCGGCAAAACTGGCACCGCCGAGAAGGTCGCCGCGCATGGCGGCTACAAGAA
>DASYBP010000568.1:0-3214 GCA_036500715.1 Rhodopila sp. | reverse complement strand
CACGGAAAAACTTTTCGCATCATGACCGAAAAATTCGGCGGATTTCGGAAAAGTTGGGTCGAACCGAGACCTCGCGTCGGCGATCGTGTGAATCGGCGTCCAAGTGGGACCCCGCCTGGTTCGAAGCTATCTTACTGACATATTTAGCGATTCATGAGTTCAGTCCGGAGCACGATCGGCTTTGAATAGTCACCCCTCCAGACCGACCATATCCCGCTGATGAAGTTCACCAAATCGTCGATCTGATGGGGTCACTTTTGGAAGCCGATCGGGGGTCCCGGCGGCGCGCCGAAACACAGTCTGACTTCTCATGGCCGTGCGTCATCGGCTTCGGCTCTCCGGCCTTCCCGATGCGGCCCGCCCTTTCTCAGGCGGCCGACCATGAGATCTCCCGGTTCCCGTGCAGAAAGTGTCGGCGCCGTGCCAGGGTCTCTGACCACGCGGGACCGGCGCGGCACTGGCGATAGCGCGCCCCTCCGTGTTGCCTTCCGCTACACAGAAAGCGTCGGCATCCCGAACAAGTTTTGTTACGTGGGTCAATACCTGGCCCACCGCCTCCCCTGTCAACGCTTCGCCCCAGACCTCGCGGTCTGATGCGCATGACTCGGGGCCGATGTGGTTCGCTCTACCTTCATCGTAAGGGACTTGCACCCTCTCCTTCCTGCCGGTCTCCCGGCGCACCCGTGTGAAAACGCGCGGCGCGGGGGCGCGGGCGTTGTCCGGCCTGTCGGCTGCCCATTGAGCGGCGCTTCGCGGCCGATCAACCCCGTGCTGCGAATACGCGTCCAAGACCACCCGAGCGGCCAGGTTAGCCCAAACCGGCTCAGCAACACGCAGGATGCAGGGCTTTTCAGCCCGGCACGGCGCGCACCGCGGCCATCAATTCGGTGAAGCCGACGAGATTGAGTGCCCGCCTGAGATTATAGACGAGCGCCGTCAGGCTGAACTCGCCACGAACCTTCTCCAGACCGCGCATCAGGAATGCGCCCTGATACATCCATTGTTTTACCGTACCGAATGGATGCTCCACCGTCTCCCGCCGTCGGTCGAGGATTCCAGGGCGCTGCGCCAGCCGGGCTTGCATCCGGTCCAGTACGGCTTCGTTCTCCATGCGGGACACGGTTCGAAATTGGTTCCCCGTGCATCGCGACCGCAGCGGACAGTCTCGGCAGGCAGCGCGATTGGCGTAGTTGATCTTCTTCAGCCCACGCAGAAGAGACGAGGAATACGGCTGCAAGCGCTTTCCTGCCGGGCAAACCAGGCTGTCCGTCTCCGGATCGTACTTGAACTCGTCCTTGCGGTAGAAACCCGCCTTGACCGAGGGACCTCGTTGCGGCCGAGGCACATAGGGGACCACGCCGGCTTTCTCGCAAGCCTCGATGTCCTCGATCTTGAAGTAGCCTCGGTCAGCGACGACGTCGATTTGCTCGACGCCGAGAATCTCCTTTGCCGGTTCGGCGGTCTGCGTCAGCAAGCCCATGTCGACGACCTGGTTGGTGACCTCCTGCTCCACGATCAGCTTGTGCTTGGTGTCCACCGCAACCTGCACGTTGTAGCCAACGGCAACATGCGTGTGAGCTGCCATCGCCCGGCTGTCGGGGTCGGTCAACGAGATCTGGTTCTCGCCGGTCCGATCCAGCTCCGCCAACATCGCCCGGCACCGTTCGCGGCGTTCTCCAACCGCGGCAATCTTCTCCGCCAGGTTCTTGACCCGCGAACCGCCCGTTTGCTGCTCGGCGGCATCGCTCTTGTCGAGCCTTTGAAGGTAATCGTCGAGCTTCTTGTCGGCCAGCTTGATGAACTCGGCCAGAGATGCCCGGGTGAAGTTGCGGTCCTTGTTGTTGACCGCTTTGATCCGCGTGCCATCGACCGCCAGCAGTTCACGGCCGAACAGGTCCAACTGCTTGCACAGCAGCACGAACTGGCGGAACACGGGGCGGAAGGCTTTGCGGTTGTTGCTGCGGAAGTCGGCAATGGTCTTGAAGTCGGGCTTGAGATGCCGCAGCAGCCAGATCACCTCGATATTGCGATGGGTCTCGGCTTCCAGCCGTCGGCTGGAACGGATGCGGTTCAGGTAACCATATATATAGAGCTTGAGCAGATCGCCTGGAGCGTAGCCCGGACGGCCAGTCTCCTTCGACTGGACACGGGCGAACCCTGCTGCGGCGAGGTCGAGGCCATCGACGAAGGCTTCGATGAACCGCACCGGGTTCTCCGGGCCGACGTAGTCGTCCAGCGATTCCGGTAGCAGCAGGGTTTGGGAGCGGTCATGACCGGTAATGTGTGCCATGCCGCGATTCTAACGCGTCGCGGGCCGCGCCGGAATCCGTTGCGGCAAAATTTTCACACGGTCTGCAAGACATTTGGAACAAACCCAAGGCGCTGAAAAGATTTCCCTTTTCCGTTCCTGAATTCTGTTCCAGAATCGGGGAATGATTTACGGGTATGCCCGTGTCTCGACCGTCGGCCAAGACCTCGCCAACCAGCTTGCCCAACTGAAGGCAGCCGGTTGCCAGAAGATTTTTCGCGAGAAGATCACCGGCACGACCGCCGACCGCCCGCAGCTTAAGCGGCTGATGTCCGCCCTCGCCCCCGGCGACGTGGTGATCATCCCGGCAGTCGACCGCCTGTCGCGCGATACGACCGACCTACTCATCATCGCCCGCGAAATGCAGAAGGCCGGGGCGGGCATCCGATCACTGGCGGAGCCGTTCCTCGACACCACGTCCGACTTTGCCGAGATCGTCTTTGCCATCCTTGGCGTTGCCGCGAAGCTGGAACGCCGCCGCATCTTGGAGCGCACGGCGCGAGGCCGCGCCGACGCGAAGGCCAAGGGCGTGAAATTTGGGCGCAAGCCGAAACTCACCCCGCACCAGCAGCGCGAGGCGATCAGGCGGCGTGACCTGGACGGGGAAACGCTGGGCTCGATAGGCCGCAGCTACAATGTCAGCGCGCAGACAATTTCAAGGCTAGGAGTGATGGGCTAACATGATCTGTTTCCGAGCTCACAGAAACCATTTCCTTGCTGGTGTTGTTGGCGCGGCACTCAGCCTACTTTCCGTTCCCACTCACGCGGGCAATAAAAAGCATTGCGCTTGGAAAGAACCTCTTCCCGGCACTGCTGCCGTGCTCGGTGATGACGGAGGCGGACGCAATACAGTAACTATCTGCGATACCCTAGCAATGTTCAAGCAGTGGCTTGATGACATGGGGG
>DASYBP010000567.1:0-16562 GCA_036500715.1 Rhodopila sp. | reverse complement strand
GCCAGCAACGCCGCCGCCTTGCCGGTGATCCTGGCACCCGTCGCCCCCAGCGGATGACCCAACGCGATCGCCCCGCCATCCAGATTGATGATCTCCTCGCGGATGCCCAACTCCCTTGTGCAGGCAATGGCCTGGCTGGCGAACGCCTCGTTCAGCTCCACCAGATCGACCGCGCCGATCTCGATCCCCGCCCGCGTCAGCGCCTTCCTCGTCGCCGCCACCGGCCCGATGCCCATGATTTCCGGCGCGCATCCCGCGATCGCCGTCGATTTGATCCGCGCCAATGCGGGCAGCCCGTGCCCGTCCGCGTAAGCCTCGCTGCAGATGAGCACCGCGGAGGCACCATCGGTCAGCGGCGAAGAGGTGCCCGCCGTAACGGTGCCATCCTTGTCGAACGCCGGCTTCAATCCCGCGAGGCCCTCAGCCGTCGTATCCGGACGGATACATCCATCCTGGTCGATCGACCCATGCTTGCCGACGATCGGCACGATCTCGTCGGCCAGTTTGCCGGCGGCAACCGCCGCGGCTGCCTGCCGGTGGCTGCGCACCGCGAACGCTTCCTGCTCCGTCCGGGTGATTTGCCACCTGCGCGCGACGTTTTCGGCGGTCTCGCCCATCCCGATATAGGCGGCCGGCATCGCGTTGATCAGCGCCGGGTTGAGCAGCGGATTATAGCCGCCCATCGGCACACGGGTCATGCTCTCGATGCCGGCACAAATGAAAACCTCCCCGGCGCCCAGCGCGATCTGGCCCGCCGCGATATGGATCGACTGCATCGACGACCCGCAGAACCGGTTTACCGTCACTCCGCCCACCGACAGCGGCAGATCCGCCAGCAGCCCGATCAGCCGCGCCACGTTCAGCCCCTGCTCGCCCTCGGGAAAGGCGCAGCCGAGGATGATGTCCTCGATATCCTCGGGATTGACGCCGGTGCGCGTGATCAGCGCCCGCACCACCTGCGCGGCCATGTCGTCGGGCCGGACCCGCGCCAAGCCGCCCTTGCCGGCGAAATGGAAGGGCGAGCGTGCGTAGCCAGCGATCACCGCACTGGTCATTGGTCGTCTCCTTGTGTCTCAGCCGCCGGCGGCGCGTTTCGCCCGCGGCGCCGAAATCCTCAGCGCCGCCTCGGTCTGCGCTGCAATGTCGGCGAGTTCAACCAGCGCGTCGTCGATGGCCTGCCGTTGCGCCAGAAGCTGCTCGCGTCGCTGTGTAACCCCCCCAAGCAGCGCCCGAAGCTGTGCATGCTGCGTGATATCCGTATCGTAAAGGTCGAGATATTCCTTGATCGCACTGAGTGAAAAACCCAGCCGCTTACCCCGCAGAATCAAAATCATCCGCGCTCGGTCGCGGGCGGAATACACCCGTGTCGTCCCCGCTCGCTGCGGCGAAATCAGTCCTTTATCCTCATAGAACCGGACGGCGCGCGCGGTCATCCCGAGCTCCTTCGCAATTTCCGTCACGGTGTAAAGCCGCCCCTGCGCCATTCGCGCTTCGATATCGCAGGCTAACCTATACGTCAACCAGCTTACCGGTTTGCGCGATGGCCGCTGCGCCCAAGTTCATGGAGCTGTGTGGTGATCGCGGCTGCACCGATGCGTGGCGCACGGCAGGATCTGTTAGGTCTCAGCCACCGAAGATCGCAATACGTTCATTGGTCGTCATATACGAGATCTCTTTGCTGGTTGGTTTGTCATGACAGCGTCAACTTATACCACCGCGCAGATTGCCGGTATGAAGTCCCGCGATCATGTCGGTGCTAAGCGCTGCTATTGTGCTCGTGGCGTCTGAAATGTGCGGTGCTGATGACGGCAATTTTTCCCGTCAAAAATCTTTGCATACGATTTGAATTGCGCTGAATACGTAAGTCTGCACAATCGGCTGGACTGCCAGTATTACTTTGGTATGCTGAGGCGTAATCAAAAACGGTCGAGGAACAATCTGAGCGAACCACCATAGCTCAGGCGATGGATGTGCTTTTCGCCCGCGGCGATTTACGCGGAACGCGTCCCGCGGCTTTCCTCGATCAACTCCTTGCGTGACAGCTTGCCGATCATCGTCTTCGGCAGACTGGTCCTGATCTCCACCCGCACCGGCAACTCGATGGGTGAAACCTTGTCGCGCAGGAAATCCCGCAGGGCTTCCCCGCCGCACGTCTCGCCGACCCGCAGCGTCACAAAAGCCAGCGGTGCCTGGCCGCGATAGGAATCCGGCACGCCAATGACGATCGCCTCCGCGACCGCCTTGTGTTCATACAGCGCGTCCTCGATCACCCGCGGATAGACGTTATAGCCGCTGCATATGATCACATCCTTGATCCGGTCGGTGACGAACAGATACCCATCGGCGTCGAGGTAGCCGACATCGCCGGTCCGCAACGCTCCGTCCACCAGCACGTCGCTTGTCTCAGCCTCCCGATGCAAATAGCCCCGCATCACCTGTGGCCCGCGCACGCAGATCTCGCCGCGCTCACCGGCAGGCAGGATGCGACGGATGTCGTCCAGCGACCGGATCTCCACCTGGGTCCCCTGCAGCGCGATCCCAACTGAGTCCGGCCGCACGGTCCCGTCCGGCGGGTTGGAGGTCACCGCCGGCGAGGCTTCGGTCAGGCCATACCCCTCGATGATCCGGCAGCCCGTCAGCTTCTGGAACCGTTCGCGGATTTCCGCCGGCAACGGCGCGCCGCCAGACACGCACACCCGCAGGCTGGAGATGTCGACCCGGTGCTTCTCCGCCGCCGCCGCGATCGCGCCATAGATCGTTGGTACGGCGTGCATAATGGTTGGTTTGTCGCGCCCCAGCGACCGCATCAACGCATCAATCTCGAAGCGTGGGTGCAGGATCAGCTCGCATCCGACGCTCAAGCCGCCGTTCAGGATCGAGGTCATGGCGAATACGTGGAAGAACGGCAAAACGCCTAGCATCTTTTCTTCACCCGGCCGCATGCTGGGCATGTGATGCGTGGTCTGTTGCGCATTGATCGACAGGTTGGCATGCGTCAGCATCGCCCCCTTGGGTCGGCCGGTGGTTCCCCCGGTGTACTGCAGCACCGCGAGATCCGAGGGGTCGATCGGCACCGGCGCGGGCGATGCGCCCGCGGCAATCACCTTACGGTAGCGAATGATCCGCTCCCCATAAGCGGGACGGGCAAGCATGCGACGCTTCAGCAGCGAAAAGGCTACGCCCTTCGCCACGGGCAGCACACCCGCGAACGGACACACGACAACCCGCCGCAAGGTCTCGATCGCGGCGACCTTGTCGTAGATCGCCGCAAGGTCGGGCACGATCATTGTCGTGGTGCCGGAATCGTCGATCTGGTGCTGCAACTCGCGCGCGACATGCAGCGGGTTGTAGTTGACCACCACCAACCCGGCCTTCAGCGCGGCATAGTAAAAGATGACGAAATATGGGGTGTTCGGCAGGCACAGACCGATCTTTTCGCCCCGCCGCAGCCCCAGGCGCTGTAGCCCCGCTGTCGCGCGATCAACCAGCACAGCGAGCTGAGCATAGGTCCAGCGCCGGCCCGCGAATGACATCGCCGGCCGGTCCGCGAACATCGCCGCCGAACGCTCCAGCAGCGTAGGAACCGGCAACGCTTCGAGGGGCTTAGGCGGCAGCGTATCCATCCTCCCCTGCCTTCATAGCGGCCCCTGCCTTCATAGCGGCGTTGCCCCAACGGTCTTTCAGTTACCGCTTACGTCAATCACCTTGCCCAGTCGCGCTCCTGATTGCAAGCCACGGCTACCGACCCCGTTCGATCACCGGTTCGCAGGTGACGGAAAAGTTCACCGAGTTGGCGATGAAACAAAGTGCGTGCGCCTGATCATGCAGCCTCGCGGCCCTGGCCATGTCGTCGCCGGCAGCGATAACGATCCTCGGCCGCAGCACCGCCGCAACGAACCGGCCGGCGCCGCTGGCATCTTCCTCCATCGTGCCCTGCGCCTCGTCCCGATAGCTGATGACCGAGATCCCGGACGTGGCGCACAGATGCAGATACCACAGCTTGTGGCATGCCGAGATGGCCGCAACCTGCAGATCTTCCGGGTTCCACCGAGCCGGATTGCCGCGAAACGCAGCATCCGACGACCCGGCGATCGGCGGCTTCGCCCCGGCGCTGATGACATGGTCACGCCCGTAGCCACTGTAACTCGGCGTCCCCTGACCAAGGTTACCGGCCCACGCCACAGTCACGCGGTAGACGTGTCGCTTGCCCGGTATAACGGCCTCCCCTGGCAATCAGGCGCGAACCTGTCGCGACCGATCCGCTTCAGCGGTTTCGCCGACCGGCGCAACCAACGCCCAATTGTCCCAAACACAGGAGAGAACTTCCAGCACGGTGCCGAACCATGCCACGCCCCAAAAAAAACCACATATGGCTTTTTCGCGGTTCGTCTCAATCATACGATCGTCTCTAAATCGAGAGTAAAATCACAAAAAAGTTTCTTGCGGTAGGACATCAAATTCGATATAGAGATGACTTATTGAACGAACACGAGGTAAAAATCAATGCCGGCCGCCCGACCAATCCTAATCGTCGAGGATGACGACGCACTTCGGCAGGTGCTCGCCGATCAGGTCGCTTCCAGCGGCGTCTACCAGTCCTTCGAGGCTGCGACGCTCACCGAGGCAAGCCGCCACCTCGGGGAAACGGAGGCTCGGTTTGACTCGATCATCCTCGACGTCAACATGCCGGACGGCGACGGTCGCGACTTCTGCGCCCAGATCCGCAAGCAGGGCTTCACCATGCCGGTTATCATGCTGACCGGCGCATCGAGTGAGGACGACATCGTCAGCGGCCTGAACGCCGGTGCCAATGACTATATCGCCAAGCCCTTCCGCGTGAACGAACTGCTCGCCCGCCTGCAAGCGCAGTTGCGCCTGTTCGACACCAGCGAAGATGCGGTGTTTACCATCGGGCAATATACCTTCCGTCCGGCGGCGAAAGCATTGATCAGCGCGGACAAGAAACAGCGCCTACGGCTCACCGCTAAAGAAGTGGATATTATCAAATTTCTTTACAAGCGCGCCAACTGCGTGGTCTCCCGCCAGACGCTGCTCGACGAAGTCTGGGGCTACAATACCGGCGTCACCACCCACACGCTCGAAACCCACGTCTACCGCTTGCGCCAAAAGATTGAAGTCGACCCCACCAACTGCCGTCTGTTGCTGACCGCGCCGGGCGGCTACCGGCTCGATCCTACCCCGGTCTGATACCTGCCTCGTCCCGGTACGGCCGACCAAAAGCCGCTGATGCACCGCACGCCATGAATCTGGACTTCAGGATCATGGCGTGCCACCCATCTGCAAGGCCACCCATCCGCAGGGGTGGACGCAGCGAGGAATCAGCCATGCCGAAAATCCACTATAAAGTGGTCCAGCACGATGGCGGCTGGGCCTACACGCTGAACGGCGTATTTTCGGAGCCATTTCGAAACAAGGCAACCGCCCTGGCCGCCGCCAGACGGGTTGCCGCGGAGCAACACGTCCCCGGCGACACCACGCAGATCGAGTTCCAGGACAGCAACGGTGTCTGGCACACGGAGTTGTCCGAGGGCATCGACCGGCCGGAGGCCGACGTCGAACCCTGACCCTGCTAAGACGGCTCCATCCAGCCGAACCGCTCGACGAAATCGGCCTGGTCGCTGGCGCCGACGGGCCGAGGGCTTAGTGGGTTGCCGGCGAGCAGCACCACGCTGTTCGGGCCGCGCTGCCATAGATTGTTCGGTTCCGAGTCCGCTGTCGGATCGGGCGCCGCGGTATCAAAGCGAGGCGACGTCACCAAATCGATCAGGACCGCGACCGCAACATCCCCGGCAATTCCCGACGCTACTGCCTCATCGACCAGAGCAGTGAGGCGTGGCAGCAGAAAATCACGTGCCGGCGACATGCTGTTCATTTTGGGTTAACCTCCTCACTCCGCCGCCACAGCGTGAACGCTTTGTCGGCGTAACGGAAGCCGCCTTTATGCATGTCTCCCAACAAATCGTCGCCCCGTCGTCTTCGCCAGCCGCATGTCGTCGCCAGTAACGATCCTTCGTCAATAGCCCGCTTCCCGGTCCACCACTTCCTTAAGCGGTTGCCCATCCAGGAAACGTCCGAGATTCTCGACAAACAGCCTGGCGACGATGCTGTCGCGCGCCGGGTGCGGGCCGCCAATATGCGGCAGAACCAGAATTCCCTCGGTTGTCCAGAATTCGTGCTCCGCAGGCAAAGGCTCCTGACGGAACACGTCCAGCACCGCGCCAGCGATCCGTTTCGCCCGCGCCGCCGCGATCAGATCGTCGTCCTTGATCACCTGGCCCCGCCCGAAGTTCAGCAGCCACGCCCCGGGCTTCATCTTGCCCAGCCGTTCGGCGTTGATGAAATTGTCCGTCTGCGGCGTGGCCGGCAGCAGCAGCAGAACAAAGTCCGCCTGCGACAGCACCTCGTCGGTCCGCTCGGCCGGCAGGATTTCAGCGACACCGGTCATCGGGGCGGGACGGCGCCGCGTGCCCAGCACGCGCATCCCCAACGCCGTCGCCAGCCGAGCGACCTCCTGCCCGATGGCGCCAAGACCGAGAATGCCCAGCGTCTGGCCATTCAACGGGGTCGCGACGCGGCTGCGCCAGAGCCGTTGCTTCTGATCCTCCACCATCGCCGCATAGGACTTGGCGATGTGAAACAGCGCCCCCAGGATATTCTCCGGCATCGATTCCCGGTGCGTCCCGCGCGCGCACGTCAGCGTCAGGCCGGCCGGCAGGTCCGGCAGGGCCAGCCAGCCCTCGACCCCGGCCGTCAGTGATTGCGCCCAGACCAGGTTAGGCATCGTCGGCAGCAATCCCGCTGGGACGCCGGCCGCGAGCAGCACGTGCGCGGCCGACCGTTGGGCGTTCGAGGGTTGCTCTGCACGGCCCAGCGTATCGATGTTCACCCGGTCGGCCAAACCGGCTTGCTGGATCGCCTGAATGTACGGGCCGGGCGAGTCGGTCCACAGCAGAAGGTTGGACGCATTGCGCATAAAAGGCTCCTGACACGATTCCGGCAGGTTACGGCGACCGGCGCGGAACGGCCAAGTGGGGCGAGGCCTTGGGGGCGACACCTTGGGGGCGAGGCCTTGGGGGCGCCATCTCACGGCGCCGTCCTGAAGAGGCTGCGCCCCCTCGTCACGCCCTGAACCAAACCGCAGCCGCGCGGTGAGCATTCAGTTCAGCAGCATCCCGGCCTTCAGCGTCGAAACGTCGTGGCGGATCATCTCGACATAAGTGCCGGCCTCGCCGTCCGGCTTCGACAGGGCGTCGCCGTACACCGTGCCGCCAATCGCCGCGCCGGTCTCCTTGCTGATCCGTTCCATCGCCCTTGGGTCGGTAATGCTGTCCAGGAACAACGCCCTCACATGTTCCCGGCGAATCTGGTCGGTCAAGCGCGCAAGATCGGCCGCGGACGGCTCCGACTTGTTGGTCCAGCCGTTGACCGAGATCATCGTGATCCCGAATGCCACACCAAGATATTGCAGCGAGTCGTGCGACGACAGCACGCGTCGCTTGGCGACTGGCACCGCGGCCATCTCGTCGTGCGCCCAGCTATCCAGGTCCCGCAGTTGCTGGGTGTAGGACGCGGCGCGGTTGCGATAGGTGTCAGCGTTCGCCGGGTCGATGCGCGCCAGCGTGTCGACAATATTCCGGACGTAGACAATGCCATTGTGCGGTGTCATCCAGGCGTGCTGATCGAGCACCGTGGCCTTTGGCTTGCCGCCGATCGGGTGCTCATCTTCCGCGGTCAGCGCCTTGACCCCGCGGCTGACAATGACCTTGGTGCCGGCGAACTTCGCCTGCTTCATCAGGTTGTCCAGCCAAGGCTCGAAATCGTCGTTCAGGCCGTTCATGAACAGGATCCGAGAATTGGCCAGTTTCGGCACGTCGGCCGCGGTCGGCTCATATTCCTCGCAGTCGCTGTCCGGGCCGACGATCGTGACGAGATCGACCAGATCGCCCGCGACATTGCGCACCATATCCCCGATCACCGTGAACGTCGCGACCACCTTGATCCTGTCCGCCGCGGCCGCGACGCCAGGTCGCGCCAGGACAGTGCCGGCCGTCAGCAGCAGCACAATGCGAAAAAGTCGCTTCATCGATCGTTCTCCCCTGTTCTGATTCGACTGTGCGCGTTTCAGCAAACGATCCTTTGAACCGCTGGGTGATCCCCGCCAGGAATGTGCGGCGAATACCATACTGCGGGGCACCGACACCTGCACCGGTTCCGCTGCGAATTTGATAGGTGGTATCAGCGACATTCAAAACGTCAAAACTCAGTTGGGTGCCAGGGCGGAGTTGCTGGACCGCGGACAGGTTCATCGTCGCATAGGAAGGCAGCGCGGCACCGGTGGTGATGGTCGCCGTGCTCGCGCAACCCGACCTGCACCGGCAAATCAACCGAGACCCGCGTGGGCCGAACACTGTCCTTGTTGAAGATATACGCGCCGCCGGCCGATGCACTCCAGAGCTGGTCGTGATCCCGATGGATCCAGTTGTTCCGGGTGAACGCCAGTTCGCAGGCCGAGGAATTGTATTGCGCCGGGTTGATGTCTTTGCCCATCGCCCGTGAATAGGCCAGGTTGCCGTAGAGCGAGAGCGGCCCATGGTCATAGCGGACGGTCCATTCGACCCCCGATTGCTGGCCATGCGCGTAGTTGAACGCCGTCAGAATGATCGGCGCACCGAACTGGCCTCCGTCGATCAGGTTATTTGACAGTTGGCAGTAGGCATCGACGCCCAAGGTCAGGCCAGGCACCACGATCCGACCAGCCAAAGCGCGGCGGACCGGCCCAACACGGTATGAACACGCATCAATCGAGACCCTTTCCAGCTGCTCGCCAAGCAAGCACGATCAGCGTTCGTGGAATGTTATAACGTACCATCATGAGATCAGCGCTAGGCGGCGCGTGACCCCAAGGCAGACCTCTCGGGGCTCACGTCCAGGAACGTCCGCCTATTCCACTGCGGCGGCACGTCCGTCTCCCAGCGGCGCGTTCCAGGGGCCGGTTGCCAGGGGCCGGTTGCCAGGCGGGCGGGCCATTCCTTGACAGCCCCCTTGACCCAGGGCTACGCCCCCGCGCCAATCCTAACCGTCCGTAACCCTCGAGAGACCCAGCGCCATGCCGGTCCATGCGTTCATCTTTCCCGGTCAGGGCAGTCAGGGGGTTGGCATGGGCCGCGATCTTGCGGCCGCCTTTGCCGCCGCCCGGGAAGTGTTCCAGGAGGTCGACGACACCCTGAAGCAGAAGCTGTCGAAGCTGATGTTCGAGGGGCCCGCCGAGGAACTGACCCTGACCGAAAACACCCAGCCGGCCCTGATGGCACACTCCCTGGCGGTGCTGCGGGTCTTGGAACGCGAAGGCGGCATCAATCTGCGGCACAAGGCACTGGTGGTCGCCGGCCACTCTCTGGGCGAGTACTCCGCCCTGGCCGCGACGGGCGCCTTTACCGTCCCGACGGCGGCAAGCCTGCTGAGACTTCGCGGCAAGGCCATGCAGAAGGCCGTGCCGTCGGGATTGGGGGCAATGGCCGCGCTGCTGGGCGCCGACATGGGACAGGCATCCGAGATTTGCGCCGAAGCCGCGTCAGACCCCGAAACCGGCCGAACCGAGATCGTGCAGCCCGCCAATGACAATGGCGGCGGCCAGGTGGTGATCTCCGGCCACCGTAGCGCCATCGAACGGGCGATCGAGATCGCCAAATCCAAGGGCATCAAGCGCGCCATGCTGCTGCCGGTGTCGGCGCCGTTTCACTGCACTCTCATGGCGCCGGCGGCAGATGCGATGGCCGAGGCGTTGGACAGGAACCCGCCTGGCGCCCCCTGCGTGCCGCTCGTGGCCAATGTCTCGGCCAAACGCGAATCCGATCCTGGGCGAATCCGTGACCTGCTGATACAGCAGGTCACTGCCACCGTCCGCTGGCGCGAGTGCGTCTCGGCGATGACGGAAGCGGGCGTGGAGCGGTTTATCGAACTGGGGGCCGGCAAGGTGCTAACGGGCCTGATCAAGCGAATCGCACCCGACGCGTCGGGCATCGCTGCCGGTACGCCGGCGGAGATCGAAGCGGTGCTGAAAAGTCTCTGAAGGGAAGGGAAGCGGCAATGTTCCGATTGGACGGCAAGGCCGCGCTCGTCACGGGTGCTTCCGGCGGAATCGGCGCGGCGATCGCCCACGCCTTGCATGCCCAGGGGGCCAAGGTCGCGCTGTCCGGCACGCGGCGCGACGCGCTGGAGGCGCTGGCCATCCGGCTTGGCGACCGAGCCCATGTCTGCCCGGCCGATCTGCGCGATGCCTCTGAACCCGACGCCCTGATCGAGACCGCGGAAAAGGCTACGGGCCCGCTGCATATATTGGTCAACAATGCGGGGATGACGCGCGACATGCTGGCGCTGCGCATGTCGGACCAGGACTGGCAAGGAGTGGTAGACGTCGACCTGTCGGCGCCGTTCCGTCTGACGCGCGCGGCCCTGCGCGGCATGGTGCGCCGGCGGTCCGGTCGGATCATCAATGTTTCTTCCATCGTGGCTGCCACCGGAAATCCGGGCCAGGCCAACTACGCCGCCGCCAAGGCCGGCCTTGTGGGGATGAGCAAGGCGCTGGCGCACGAGGTCGCATCCCGCGGCATCACCGTCAACGTCGTGTCGCCCGGCTTCGTCGTGACCCCGATGACCGACATCCTCGGCGACGCGCAAAAAGCGAAACTGACCGAGGCAATCCCGCTCCGCCGACTCGGCCAGCCAGAGGACGTTGCCGCGGCCGTTGTGTATCTGGCATCCGACGAGGCAGGGTGGGTTACTGGCGCCACACTGCATGTCAATGGTGGCATGGCGATGATCTAGTGTCCCGATTCGAAAGTCCGTCCGTCATAATGTGGATCAGCCGCCTTGCGGACTTTCGAACCGATAAGGACACTAGCAAGTCATTGATTTCCAGTGTGGTTTATGGTTGCGAAGTCCGCGTCACGCCGCCGGCGTGCTTCGCTCGACGGAGATGAGCCACAATATGACGGACTTCGGAACCACCACGCTAGGCGTGACGTGACAGGCTGCCGCCCTTTCCCGTCCTCCGGAAACCATGCTAAGCGCCCGACGCTATGTCTGGCGCGGGCTCGCTTCGTGGACCGGGACAAGGCGCCGGCCACCCAAGAAAGCCGGACATCGACCATAACCGAACAGCAGTTCAGGAGTAGCGGACCCGATGAGCGAGATTGCTGACAAGATCAGGCGGATCGTTGTGGAACACCTCGGCGTGGACGAAGCGAAGGTTACGCCGGAAGCCTCCTTTATCGACGATCTGGGTGCGGACAGCCTTGATACGGTCGAACTCGTGATGGCGTTCGAGGAGGAGTTCAACGTTGAAATCCCCGAGGATGCGGCTGAGAAAATCGCCACCGTCAAGGATGCGATCGACTACATCGAAAAGCAGAAGCAGTAGAATCCGCTTTCTGATCAACGTGAAAGGCCTGCGGTGATGCGGCGTGTGGTGGTGACGGGCATGGGCATCGCCTGTCCCCTCGGCGTTGGCGTGGAGCACGTCTGGCGTCGACTGATCAACAGCGAATCCGGCATCGGCGCCATTACAAAGTTCGACGCCAAGGACTCGCCCTGCAAGGTGGCCGGGCAAGTCCCGCCGGGGGTTCGGGAAACTGGCGGCCTTGACATCAACGAATGGGTGCCGGTCAAGGATCAAAAGAAGATGGATCGCTTCATCCATCTCGCCATGGTCGCCGGAACCGAGGCGGTCGAGGACTCCGGCTGGGTGCCGGAAACCGAGGACGAGCGCTGTGCAACCGGTGTCATGATCGGTTCAGGCATTGGCGGCCTGGAGACCATCTACAACGCCTCGATCCAGGTGCACGAGGGCAAGACGCGCCGGCTGTCGCCGTTCTTCATTCCCTCGGCACTCAGCAATCTGGCGTCCGGTCATCTGTCGATCAAATACGGCTTGAAGGGCCCGAACCATTCCGTGGTGACCGCGTGCGCCACCGGCGTGCATGCGATCGGTGATGCCTCGCGGCTCATCGCGCTGGGCGATGCTGACCTGATGCTGGCCGGCGGGTCCGAGGCCGCGGTCTGCGAACTCGGCATTGCCGGGTTCTGCGCCTCCCGCGCGTTGTCCACCGGTTTCAATGAACGCCCGGCCGCGGCCTCGCGCCCCTGGGACAAGGACCGCGACGGCTTCGTGATGGGCGAGGGCGCCGGTTGTGTCCTGCTGGAGGAATATGACCACGCCAGGCGACGCGGCGCGAAGATCTACGCCGAGGTCTCGGGTTACGGCCTGTCCGGCGACGCCTACCACATTACCGCACCGGCCGAAGGCCACGCGGGGGCGCTCCGCTCGATGCGCAACGCGATGAAGAGCGGCGGCTTCGTTCCAGCGGACATCCATTACGTCAACGCTCACGGCACCTCAACGCCACTTGGCGACGATCTGGAGCTGGAAGCGGTCGAGCGCCTGTTCGGCGATTCCTCCCGCGGCCTTGCCATGTCCTCGACAAAGTCAGCGACCGGCCATCTGCTTGGTGCCGCCGGCGCCGTTGAGGCGGTGTTCTCCATCCTCGCGATCCGTGACGGCGTCGCGCCGCCCACTTTGAACCTCGATGCCCCCAGCCAGCAGAGCGTGATCGACCGGGTGGCGAAGACCGCGCAGGAACGGCGGATCCGGGTGGCTTTATCGAATAGCTTTGGCTTTGGTGGTACCAACGCCTCCGTCATCTTCCGCGGCGTCTGATCTGCTCCCCTCTCGGATACCGCGATGGCTGGCTCGCGGGATGATTGGCCTCGCCGCGGCGGGCATGTTCGGCTGTGGCACGATCGGCGCCATCCGCTGGTGGAACGCGGTCCTGCGGCAGCCCGGCCCGCTGCCCGAGGCGCGCGCGATTCTCGTCCCCCACGGCGGCGGCGGTCAGCTTGCCGAGGCGCTGGTATCCGACGGCGTGCTCGACCAGCCACTGGTTTTTCGTGCCGCCGTCTTGCTGACCCGCGGCGACGGGGCGCTGCATGCTGCTGAATTCGCGTTTCCCGCTCATGCATCCGTCCGCCAGGTACTGGCGATCCTGCGCGCCGGCCGCCCGGTCGAGCATCAACTGACCATCGCTGAAGGTCTGACCGCGCAGCAGATCCTGACCGTGCTGGACCACGCCGAGTCCATGACCGGCGAGGTGAAAGCGATCAATGAGGGGTCCGTACTCCCCCAGACCTATGACTACGAACACGGCGCCGACCGAGCGGCGCTGGTCGCGCGGGCGCAAGCGGCGATGGAGAAAGCTCTGGCCGCGGCCTGGGCGGATCGCGCGCCCGGCCTGGCGCTGGCTAGCCCGCGTGAGGCCCTGATTCTCGCCAGCATCGTGGAACGGGAAACCGCGAAGCCAGAGGAGCGTCCGCACGTCGCGGCGGTCTATCTCAATCGGCTGCGCCTTGGCATGAAGCTGCAGGCCGATCCGACGGTGGTGTACCTCGCCAGCAACGGGGCGGGCGTGCTCGATCACCGCCTGACCCGCTCTGAACTGGGCCGCGCGGATCCGTTCAACACCTACCGCACTGTCGGTCTGCCGCCAGCACCGATTTGCTCACCCGGTTTGGACAGTGTGCGGGCGGTGCTGCATCCCGCCGCCAGCGAGGATCTGTTCTTCGTGGCCGACGGCTCCGGCGGACATGTGTTTTCGCAGAGCTATGAGGCGCACGCTGCTGCGATGCGCCGGCGCGCACAGGATCAGTAGCGCCCTGGACCTGGCCCGTCGGACTTTGCCTGGGGTCGTAGTGTCCGATCGCGGCGAAGCGTGAGTCCTGAAGCAATCACGATTTCCACGTGAATCGGCCACTTCAAACGAAGTGCGACGTATCGCGCTTCTGGCGCGCGGTACTAGCGGCCTCCAGCCTTTGGGCGGCCTGTCCGGTTCAATCGGCTTTACTGTTTTCCAGGCAGTCGTTTTGCTTGTGTATATGCAGAGATATACACGACCGCTGCTGCACTTGACCCCAGCTCACTCGTTGTGGCCATCAACCAACTGCCAATTCGCTGGCGCTGGTCGTTTCTGATACCACCTATGGGAGCGCTATCAGATCGAATCGGCCGCATGAATTTACTGTTGACCTCTTACAACCTCTGCTCCATTACCCGTGGCGGCGCCAGATAGACCCCCACACGGCCGGCCGTTCCGCCGGCAACCAACTAAACCGCTCGACAGCTTCCGCCTAGTCCCGCGTTCACGTGTTGACGCCGACGCTCCGGGTTACAAATTATGCTGTAGATGCACCACCCGATCGAACGACCGGTCTCCGGTAGGAAATGTTCTTTCAATGAAAGATAACATCTAAGTGATCATATGTATGGACCGACGGCCGGGGTCCTGGCATACTGGGGAGTGTTATCGTCGGTCCCGGAAAGGTGTCGCAAAGGAATGCTTGGAATGACCACCGCCTCGAACGTTGTATTGTTCCCGATTGCGACGCGATTGACCGCCGCCAACGACGATCGCTCCATCGCTCGGTTGAAGCACCCTGGCCTGCGATCAATCGGTCATCGGCCAGTTGGTTATCGACCGGTGTCCGGTTCGACGGTCACACGTGTCGTTGCTCGCCCGTCAAGTGATGCGGACCCGTATCTTCTGGTGTTGCTCGCCGATCAGGAGATCGCATCGCACCGGCTCGAACAGGCAAGCAGCCTGATCGAGGCAGCCTATGCGGCCTATGATCAATGTCGATTCGGATCGTGATCTGGATCCGGGCTGGGGAAAAGGCGTTGTATCGTGACCTGGAAGAACCTGCAGATCTCAATCAGATGCGCCGGTGGAACCCGTAGCCGACCTGCTTCGTAGTCCGCGATTTGAGTTGTCGTCGTCCCAAGAACAGCGCCTAACTGGTCCTGCGTGACGCCACGCGCTGTGCGGAGAGCCTCAAGGCGCTCGCCGACGATGACGTCGATAGGCTTCTGTCCCAAAACCCACTCCCTGGCCCGACCACTGCGGTGAACACCCGCACCGCCCCAACGCGGGCGACGCTCGTGCCTCACGTCACGGGCAGGGAATGAACGTCTCGGCACAAGATCCTGGCCGAAAAAGAAATTCACAGCCCGACATGCTGCTAAAATAATGGCGCAGCAATTCGTGTGCCAGTCAAAATTAGTCTATTAGACCAATATGATGGAAATTCACTACATACAATAGTAGTGGGCGCGTGTAAAATATTCCGACAGCACGGCAGATACTCCGAATATACTTGTATGATCACCGGTGAATGCAAGCGTACGTTGCACTCCGGCCCGTCGACGCCAGCATGAGACGGAACCATCTCCACCAACTAAATCATAACACGGAAACGAGCCTCGTTTAAAACAACGAGCGCCCGTCCACTGCAGGGTGGCGCGAAGCGGTTACGCCTCAACCGACCTCACATACGCAGAGCCCACCGAGGATAGCGTCTGGCGATCGACCCCTTCACGCAATCCCCAGGACTGCTTCCTCGACATCGCGCAACCGGTCCTTGCCGAAGTAGATTGCATCCCCCACGAAGAATGTCGGTGACCCGAACGTCCCCCGCCCGATCGACATCTCCGTATTCGCAATCAGCCGCGCCTTCACGTCCGGATCCTGGATCCGAGCCAGCACCGCATCCGCGTCGAGGCCCGAGGCGGTCAGTGCCTCACGGAACACCCCTGGATCATCCATTTTCTTCGGCGCCTCCCACATGTGGTGAAACATCGCCTCCACATATCGGTCCAGCCCGCCGGCGATCTCGGCGGCCGTCGCCCCGCGCATCATCTGCAACGTGTTCACCGGAAAAAAAGGATTGCTCGCAAAGCCCTCAATCCGGTGACGCCGCACGAACCGCTCGGTCTCCAGCCGCTCATACTCGGGCTTGTTGCGGATGCCCGCGAACGCCTCCAACGGGGACCGGTTGCCAGTCGCCTTGAACACCCCGCCCAGCAGCACCGGCACATAGCGGAATTTTGCCCTTGTCCGCGCCTCGATACCTGGGATCACCCGATGCGCCAGAAAGGCGTTCGGGCTGCCGAAATCGAAATGGAATTCCACTTGCATGACGTTCCCCTCACCAGGTTTCGCGGCTCGGCCGCAGGTCGAGTTCGTGAATCCGCGCATCCCGCCGTTGCTGATGCAACTGCCAGTAAGTCTCCGCGATCGAAGCCGGCCGCATCAAAACCCGCTCTGCCGCTGCACCGCCACGCGCCGCGATCTCCCCGACCAGCGGCGCCAACTTCTCGCCGTTTCGTCGCCCGGCGAACACGTGGTAGCCCGCGCGCGCGAACCGGCGAGCAATCGCGATATAGTCGCCGGCACCGACCACGGCGACCGAAGCGCTACACTGCGGCATTGATTTTTCCCTTCAGATGGGCAACTATCAACATCGTAGTTTCTGACCGAGAGCCGGTAAAATGCAGCGCAAGAGTTTCAGCGACATGCCGTGCCCGATCGCCCGGGGACTCGAGCATGTTGGCGAATGGTGGAGCATCCTGATCCTGCGCGACGCCCTGCGCGGCGTCACGCGGTTCGAGGATTTCCGTCGCAGCCTCGGCGTTGCGCCCAACATCCTCACCCGCC
>DASYBP010000566.1:0-4004 GCA_036500715.1 Rhodopila sp. | reverse complement strand
GCCAGGAGAATGCAGCAAGTTCCTCGTCGCTGAACGGCTCGTCATACTGTTTGGCGCCGAAATCATAGTTGAGCACTTCCGAGATCAGCACCAGAGCATCCACCGGCCTGGCCGAGGCCTCCACGACAGCCCGCTTGTCCTGTGCCGCGTCCTCGGATTCGCCGACGATCACGTAGCAGGCCGGGGCTACGGACACCAGCGACGGATCACGGCCGGCCGCGGCCACGGCCTGCTTGAACGCCGCGTATTGCTGTTTGCCGGCGTCCAGATTGTGGTAGATCACGAATATGAGTTCTGCCCAGCGTGCCGCGAAGGCCTGGCCGCGCCCGGACTGGCCCGCCTGGATGAGAACCGGATGGCCCTGCGGCGACCTCGGCACACTGAATGGGCCACGCGACTTGAAATACTTTCCCACGTGGTCAAGCCGATGCACTTTGCTCGCATCCGCGAACCGGTTCGCTGCCTTGTCCAGGATCAGCGCATCGTCCTCCCAGGTGTTCCAGTGCCCCATGACCACGTCCATAAACTCGTCGGCGCGGTCGTAACGCGCGTCATGCTCCATGTGTTCGGCGTAGCCGAAGTTCAGGGCCTCGGCACTGTTCAGCGAGGTAACGATATTCCATGCGGCGCGTCCCTTCAGCATCAGGTCCATCGTGGCGAAGACGCGGGCCACGTGATACGGCTCATAGTAGGTTGTTGAATAGGTCGTCCCCAAGCCCAGCTTCGATGTCGCCATGCCCATCGCCATCAGCAGCGTCGATGGATCCAGCTTGACCGCCCGAACACCCGCTGCCACCGCCTCGGCGTGCTGGCCGGTGTAAAGATCGGGTAACGCCAGGCGATCGTCGAAAAATGCCAACTGGATCTTGCCATCTTCCAACGTCCTGGCAATCCGCTGATAATATTCCGGCGTCAGGAAATCCAGCATTGTGGCGGGATGGCGCCACGATCCTGGCAGATTGGAGCAGTTTTGCGCCTGCAGGAACGCGACCAGCGTCATCATGCGGTTCATCGGGCCTCTCGCTTTCAGATCGGAAGATCGACGTCCAGCAGTGGAGCATGCTGCTGGCAGCCATAGACGTCAGTGTCGCCAAAATCCCCAGCCGATACGAGCCGAGGCAGCGTTGCCTTGAACGCGAACGCCGCATCGTACGGTGTGAACGCAACCGCCTGTTCGGACACCCTGTACAGGCGGGCAAACAGCGCCGGACTCAACACGCCGCAAGCCTTTACACGCTGAAAGGTGAAGGCATCATCGAACACCACATCAATTGTCAGTTCGAAAGGTCCCGCGTTCTTGCTCTTACACACTTTGGCGACATCGCGAACCAGGACCATCTATAGAACCTCGTAATTCACAGGAAACGGTTCCGTCGGATCGTCGAGTTCAGCCACATGGTAGATGCTGAAGCGATAAACCGGCCCCATCTCGATGTCCGACGGTGAGAATGGAAACGCCATGTTACCCTCCCTGCACAATCGTCCGGGAAAATCGGTGTGCAGCATGTTGGTCCGGGCTACCCCGAGGACCGCGCTCGCCATCTCCTGGCTGTGCCGGGAGACAACCTCCAGCACAAATCCAAGTTCGTGCGGCAGCGAGCCTGCAACGGGTTCACGCTGCCCCATCACGCCATCACGACCGTAGATACGAATGCCGAGTTGGTAACTGTCCGCCGCTGCGCCAAACGCCGCCGCCTTTGTCGCGACCTCGGCCCGCACGGTGGCAATGAAGTCGTCCAGCCGGCCGATCAGGAGTGGGTCGCGTGTGCCGCAGATACACACCGACCGGTAGCCCGCCAGTTCTACCCCCTCCAGCTTCACCGTGTATTGCGACGCCGGTTGCCAACGCATGCCGGAGATCCGCACGGCGCGATCGCTGATGGCCTCGAAACGACAATCCGACGTATCCAGCATCCCTCCCGGTTCGATGTGATGGATCGGGCTTTGGTTCTCATGCAGAGAATGATTGGCGATGGACAACGGTGTGCACCGTCGCGCCGGATTGGTCGGCTCGCATTCGACATGATCGTCACGCACCGTGACGAATAGACAGTCGTGGCCCTTCGGGATCGACGGCGTTGCCCCGCACTCGAGCATCTTCCCCGCGTACCAGGCCGGCCCAGGCGGCAAGCCTGCGCGCGCGGCCGCCGCCACCCAGGAGGCCGGATCGCTCGCCCGCCCGGCCAGCACCACCTGCGCCCCCGCATCAAGCGCCTGGATGAATGGCTCCGGTCCCATCATTGCAACGATCCGTTCGCACCGGTCGATCGTCGTGTCCGACAGCGCCGGCAGGCCCGCGAGCGCCCGGACCCGACCGGCTGCGACCCGGCGCTTGACGCTGGCTTTGTCCTGCTCTGCCGCGATCAGCGCCATCTTGAAGTGCAGCCCGTCCTGTCGCGCGATCTCCCGCGCCATGCCCGCGACAAGCGCCAGATGCGGCGCCCCGCCGGAGCCGCCGCTGGTGCCGATCAGCAGCGGCACACCCTGGCGAACTGCCGCATTCAGCATCAGCCGCAAGTCACGCCGTATAGCAATCGGCGAGCAGAACGGCTTTCCAGAGCCGAGATAATGCGGCCCAGGGTCCACGCTGCCGCCGTCGACGCCAATCGCATCTGGCTTGCGGTCCAGTCCCGCCTGCAGCGAGGCCTCCGGAAAGCCGTAGCCAAGGATCGCGCTGGTGGACAGCAGGCGAATTTCGCTGCTCATGCAGTGTGGACGCGGCTTGTCTGTGCCATGCTTTGTGCCTCCGACCCATGGAATGCACCGGAGCAGCCCGCCGGGCAAGCCGGAGCGCTAGTTGAGGAAGATCTTTCCGGGATTCATCACATTACGCGGGTCCAGAGCCTGCTTCACCGCCCGCATCACGGCCAGCGCTTCGGCTCCGTGCTCCTGCTCCAGAAACTCCCGCTTGCCGATGCCAACCCCGTGTTCGCCGCTGCACGAGCCGCCCAGGGACAGCGCACGCGCGACGATCTTTTTGTCCAAATCCCACGCCCGCGCCATTCCGTCCGGCTCGGGCGGGACCATGATGACGGTGTGAAAATTCCCATCCCCAACATGGCCGACGATCGGCGCCGTCAGGCCGGATGCGGCAATATCGTCTTTCGCCCCCAGGATCGCCTCATCCAATCGGGAGATCGGCACGATCGCATCCGTTGCGATCCCTCGGTGCCCCGGCTTTGATGCCAGTGCCGCCCAGTACGCGTCGTGACGCGCCTGCCAGAGCTTGGCACGTGCCGCGGGCTCGATTGCCCAGGCAAACCCCAGCCCTTCGAAGCCCAGTGCGATCTCCTCCGCCTGACCCGCCTGCTCCGCCACACCCGCGGCGGTTCCGTGGAATTCAAAGAACAGTGTCGGCAGTGCTGCCAACCCGTCCAGTTTGGAATAGGCGATGCAGGCCGCCATCTGAACGTCATCCAGAAGCTCCATCCGCGCCACCGGAATGCCGTGCTGCAGAATCGCGATCACCGTCTCCACCGCATCACGCAAGGTGTGGAACTGGCAGGTCGCCGACGACACCGCCTCCGGGATTCCGAACAGCCGCAACTGGATTTCGGTGATGATCCCCAGCGTACCTTCGGAGCCCACGTAGAGTCGCGTCAGATCGTATCCCGACGACGATTTCCGGACGCGCCCGCCGGTGCGGATCAGCCGCCCGTCGGGCATCACCACCGTCAGCCCCATGATATTGTCTCGCATCGTGCCATACCGCACCGCGTTGGTGCCGGACGCCCGCGTCGCCGACATGCCGCCGATGGTGCACGCCGAGGTTCCGGGGTCGACCGGAAAGAACAGCCCGACGTCGCGCAGATGGGTGTTCAGCTGATCACGCGTCACCCCGGCCTCCACCCGGCAGTCCATATCGGCCTGGCTGACATCCAGCACGCGGTTCATCCGCGATAGATCCAAGGTGATGCCACCTCGCACGGGGGTAACATGTCCCTCCAGCGACGTGCCCGCACCCCATGGCACCACCGGGACATGCTCCGCATAGCACATCGCCA
>DASYBP010000565.1:0-16764 GCA_036500715.1 Rhodopila sp. | reverse complement strand
TACCTTAGCCGTTCGCTCAAGTTCCGAACCATCGCTCAGACCGCGCTGATCGCTCAGCTCATTGCCGGGACCGCCAGCCTGGGCGCCGCCGCCGCTGGCTATGGCTATTGGGCATTGGTCCTCAACGTGGTAACCGCCGCGGCAGTGACATCGCTGACGTATCGGAGGGTGTGTGCCTGGAAACCAAGACTTCGGGTCGCCACAGCGACCGTCAGGGCCCGCGCACCATACGTGGGTTACTCCATCGCGATCCGCTCGCTCTATCTGCTTCGCGACCAGTCCCTGTTCATCGTGGCTGGCACGCTTGGCGATCTCAAAACCGTCGGGTATTTGAGCCTGGCGATGCGCGTTGCGCGCGCTCTTGGGCAACTGTTCGAGGAGGTGACCTCAAGGCCCTTGATATCGCTGATCAGTCGACAGCAAAACGACATTTCACAGTTCGGCAACGTGCTCCGAACGGTGCTCCAGATTATCGGCCTGGTTGCCTTTCCGTGCTTTGTTGGCCTGGCCGAGTTGGGCACCCCGATAATTTCCATGCTGATCGGATCGCGGTGGGCGCCGGCGGGCCACTTTCTCCCCTGGATCTGCGCGGGCCTAGGCGGCTGGCTCTTCCTCCATGTTGTCGCCGTGGCGCTCCGGGCCCGCGGGCTGACACGTGGCGCGGTTGGCCTCACCGCTCCGGCAATACTCGTAGACGTTGGCATTTTCGCCTCCGCCGCCTTGATTGGGCTCGATTTGGCACTGAAAATCTGGGCCGTCCGAGCGGCGCTGACAGTTCCGGTGTTGGTGTGGACACTGGCGGCCCGGCTTGGCGTCTCTGGTCGCTCGCTGGCACAAATTTGGTCCGTGCCCGTCTTGGCCACGGTCCTTATGCTGCTGTCGCTGCGGTGGCTTGAAGGTGGCACGCTGCGGGACCCAGACAGGTTCGGCCTGTTGGCGCTCATCGTCATGGGCGCCCTGGTCTACGGGCTCGCCTTGATTGCCCTGTCCTGGCGAAACACACACCACAAGCTCCTGCTCGGCGCGCATTGGCGATGAGAGGGGCCGGTCAAGACCGCGACCTTCGGATTCTCATCGTAGCCTTTTCCGCCCGGAATGCGCTGGCACAACTTCTGGACGCGTTCTTTCAGGCGCTATCGCCGCGTGTGGACTGTATCGTGATGATCCCCACCAACTATAGCGGGCAAATCCCCCCACGAAGCCTCCTTCGCGTTCCGTGCGGCGTCGGCAAGATTGGAGGGATCTTAGCGAGCATCAATCCGGTGGCGCATTGGAAGGCCGTCTCCGCGCTGTTACGGGTAAAGCCTGACGTGGTCCACATTTTCTCCGGCGAGGGCTATTTCTGGGCCGTCAGCGTTGCGGTTGCAGCGAAGTTAGCCCGCCTCCCTATCGTTGTAACCCTTCACGATCCCGATCCTCATCCTGGCAATTTCTTCGAACGCCTAAACTCCGCGGTCAGACGGCCAGTATTGGCGCGTGCCCGAACTGTGCACCTGTTTTCTTCCCAGCACCTCGATCGCGCGCGGGCGCTGGCGGCCCATGCGCAGTTCACGATCGTTCCTCACGGCAGCCTCGCCGGCCAGTTTCTGCGGCATCAGAAGAACGGCATTCCGCGCGAGGAACTTGTGCTCTTCTTCGGCCGGATCCAAAACTACAAGGGGATTGACGTTTTGCTGCGGGCCATGGCCATGCTGCCGGCCACCACCCGGCTGGCCATTGCCGGCCCGGGCGACCTAGACGCAGCCGCCCGGCACTCGATCGTTGCGCTCGGGGACCGCGTTGAAGTGCATAACAAATATCTGGATGATCACGAAGTGGCAGCGTTGATGCAAAGGGCCAGCGTGGTCGTGCTTCCTTACAGGCACGCCACGCAATCATCTGTTCCGGCAATCGCCGCGGCGTTCGGCTGTGCCTTGGTGGCCAGCGCTCTTGGACATTTTCTGGAGGAAATACCTGCGCTGGGGGGCACCCTCGTGCCGCCACAAGATCCGCGCGCGTTGGCCGCCGCACTTGCTCAGGCCATAGCAGCCCCGGCTGCAACTCGGGTCAACTCGCCGACATTTGACGATCTCGCGGCATCGTTTGTGCAACTTTACCGATCGTCAGGACCGCAGGTCCCGCAGCTCATCCGACCTGCTGAACAAGGGCTTCCTCAATGAATGCCACGACAGCTTTAAGCCTGCCAGACACCATAGGCGCCTTGTCAACGCGCAAATGGCTTATTCTCTCGTCTGCCCTGCTAGGCGCAATGCTGGCGCTCGCGCTCAGCATCGCCTTGCCGAAACAATATCAGGCCGAGGGAAGCTTGGTTGTGCGGTCGCAGGCTCTGACGGCCGCCGATAACGACGCCGCATTCAGCGCGGCCGCCGTCAACGAGGCCGTCGTGACAACCGAGCAGGAGGTTCTGAGTTCGAGAGGTCTGCTCGCTCGGGTCGCCGCGAAGGTGGACATCCCTCCCGCGATGTTGAACGAGTGGAGCCTCATTGGCACGCTGATGGCCGCCGGACAGTCTGTCGCCGCCCTCGGCGGTTCATCCGCCGAGAAGTGGTATGACGATATGATGGGCACGATCTCGCCCAAGCCGTCAAATCCCGCGGCTGATCTGGCCGAAAGCCGTATCCAGTTTCTCATGTCGGCCATCAAGGTCACGACGACCAAGGGCAGCAGCGTTTTGAAACTAAAGGCAACGACAAGAGACGCGCAACTTAGTGCCGACATCGTCAATCAGCTACAGCAACTCTACACCCAGGACCGTCTCAGCGAGCAGACCCAAACCGCCAGGTTGATCGAAAAAGCCCTGCAAGAACGGGAAGAAACTACGAAGGAGCAGATCTCCAGCGCCGAGGATCGCCTCACGGGTGTGTTGGGCAAGCCAGGGGCGATTGAGGCGAACGAAGTTCCAGGCATGATGCGCGACATGAGCCAGCTTGGTATTCGGTATGCCGAAGCCCAGGCCGAACTCGCCCGGCGGCAGTCGGAATATAACACCGCAATGGAGCAGCGCGCGTCGACGAGAGGCGACCCGATTGCGTTTGCCGACGCGATGGGTGGAGGACGAATTCCGCTGTTGAGACAGCAGTATGACAACGCCCAACAAGAAATCGCCAGGCTGCCGGCGGTCGACCCGAGGGCAGATGTATCGCGCGCCAGCGTTCAACGGCAACTCGGCCGTCTTCAAAGCCAAATCACCGCAGAGGCAAATCGAATCGTCGAGCAGCGCCGGACCGCCATGTTGGCCGCCCAGCAAGTCGTGGCGGAGCTGGACAAGGAAATGGGTACATTGCGTAAGAAGAATGAATCTCAAGTTGGCGCCACTATCGCCCTGGAACGAGAAAGGGGTGCTGTTGCCAGCCTGTGGCGCACCAGCGACGCAATCGAGGGCCGGCTGATCGATCTGGCTGCACGGCCCGCCAATGCCAATGCGCGTATTCTGACCGTGGCTAACGTCCCAACGCGGCCGTCCTTCCCCAGCAAAGCGCTGTTTTCCCTGGCCGGGCTCGTGCTCGGCACAGTTGCCGCCGGCGGATACACGCTGGTGACGACACGCGTTCAGGGCCTGCGGCTTGCCGCGACGCAGCTCGCGGAGCGGCTCAACGCACCCTTCCTCGGCGGTATCCCCCGGCTTCGCGGTGCGGTACCCGGGACCCGCCGCCTCGTCGGGTCCTCGCAGCGCCAGGAGGGACTCGCCGGCACCATCGCCGGTGTGGTCCTGGAGCTGGAGAAGGAAGTCCGCAATGGCAACATCCGATCGCTGCTCGTTACATCCGGTCGTTCGGGTGAAGGAAAGACAACCGTCGCATCAGGCCTCAGCAAGGCGATGGCATCGCTCGGACTGGACGTCCTGCTCGTCGACCTGGACCTTCGGCGTCCACGGGCGGAAGCCACGTTCGCAGGATCAGATTCAGCCGGTCTGGCCGCAAAGACGATTCCGGCCGGCTCATCGCATCCGCTGAACGTCAAAGTCGATCGAGCGACAGGCGTGCATATCCTTACGCCCTACCCGACGGCATCAGATGCCCTGGCGACCCTTCGGTCGGATCACCTCAACGAGACCCTGTTAGTAGCCAGGGAATCCTACGACGTCCTCATACTCGACACACCTCCGCTTCTTCTGGTGCCGGATGCGATCGTAGCCGCCAAGTTTGCTGACGCACTCTTGCTGGTAACCGAAATCGGACGCACCGACCATCGGGAAATCGAAGAACTGTCGCGGCGCCTGGCCCAGACCGGCCGGCCGATCCATGGCGTCATTGCAACGAAAGTTGAGTGGGATGACCCCGCCGCTGGCGTTTACATGGGCTACAGCTAGGCGGGGCTCGATAGGTGGAACTGACGCTGATAGGCGGCTTCGTCATCATCCTAGCGGTGGTGTTCGGTATCGCGTCCCATCAGCGTCTGGTGCAAAGCATCATCTTCTTCTCGTCATTTTCCGGCACAGCCGTTCTCAACTTTGGCGACTATGGAATGGCGCCCGACGTCGTTCTGCTGTCATCCCTGCTGTTGACTAGCTTGCTCTCCGGCCGGCTGGTGGTTCCCGCGCGTCTCAGCCGGGACCACCTGATCATAGGCTGCCTGGTTCTTGTGTTCACATCGATTGCCGGGCTCTCCTCTCTTTTCAACGGTGCCGCGCACGGATTGGCCTCACTTCAAGTCACCCAGACCGCCTATCTCTTGTTTGGAATTTGCCTGACGCTGGTGCTGTCGATCGAGTTCACCGCGATGGAGCAGATCGAGGCCGGACTGAGCGCGCTACGCGCCGGCGCCACCTTCATATCGCTGTGGGGCCTATTTCAGGCGGCGTGTTTTTACACCGGGATCGAGTACCCTGCATTTCTGTTGAACAACAGCAAAAGCCATTTCGCCGATATGTACGATCAGCGCGCGGCCGACGGCGTGGTAAGAATAGCCTCCGTCGCGACCGAACCTTCTTTCATGGCGACCTCGCTGATGATCTTTGGCGCGTTCGGAGCGACCGTAATCGCACTCGATCCGTTGCAGAGAACCCGAAGCTGGACTGTCCCCGTTGTCCTGACGCTTATGACGGTGGCACTTTCAACATCGAGCACCGGCTACTTCGGTCTCGTCGTCCTGGGACTGTTACTTGCGCGGCGCCGGCCTATGTTCGCGCTGACGGTTTTCGCTTCCGTGGCCGTTGTCGGCGGCCTTTGGCTGGCTACTGTCCCCGCCGCCTGGGATGCCTTCTACAACATGACAATGGGCAAAATAGACCAAGGCTCATATGTCGAACGCTCAACAACAATCGGGCCCGCCATGGACCTGTTCGCACGGCAGCCCTGGTTCGGCTTTGGTTGGGGAGCGGATTTCAGTTACAGTATCGTGACGATTATGCTGGCAAATGTCGGGCTGGTGGGAAGCATCGCCTTCCTGTTCGCGATCGGCGGCACGCTGGTTGCCTCTGCAAGTGCGCGAAAGAAATTCGGACCAAGCAACTCGAACCTGACAGTCTACGCCGAGGCCGCCGAGACCGCTTTGCTGGTTTACCTTGCCGAATGCGTGGTCTCCGGGTTTAAATACGTTGTGGCGGACTTCTGGTGCCTCTGGGCCTTTGCTGTCGCTATCCCGTCCTGCCTGACCTGCCTGGCAGAGGATTTGCGACCACCCGTCCGGGGGTCTCGGGACCTGGCGGCCAAAGTCTTTAGTGGGTGATGCATAGCGATCGGTATATTTGGGTGATGTTGGATCTCTCGCAAATCTTCACAACGACCATCCTGCTCTCGCTCGTCAGCGTCGTTCTGTCGGTCGCTGGTTGCGTCATCGCATTCCATCAGCGGGACGGCGGAAGCCTTCGTGACTTTCTCAGGTATGCCTTCCCCAAGGAACTCATAACTGAAAGGTCATGCTATCAGGATGTGGGCTTCATCCTGCTGAAGCAACTCATCCGGCCTTGGGTCGCGGCACCCCTTCTACTTCTTACCTCCGCCCAGTGCGCGGCAATGATCTACGGAACGCTGGTCTTGGTGTTTGGCGCTCGGCCTGAGGCGCCGATGTCTCCGGCCTTGTTCGTGGCGCTCCTGATCCCGGCTTTACTCGTCCAGGACTTTCTTCGGTTCGGCTCGCACTACATGCTGCACCGCATAAGCGCCTTCTGGGATATCCACAAGGTCCATCATTCGGCCAAATTCCTGACACCACTGACGAATCACCGCTCTCACATAATCGAAGAACTGATCGAGCAGGGTGCTACCGGGCTTTCGGTCGGTCCGCTTCTGGCACTGACCGCCTTCTTGACCGACACCTCGATCTCGGCGAACACGCTCCTCGGGTTCGACGCCTATGTGCTAATCGACACGCTCTCCTTCGCAACACTACGGCATTCGCACGTCGGCCTGTCCTACGGCCGCTTCGAGCGCTTTCTGATGAGCCCGAAGCAGCACCACCTGCACCACAGCGCCGATCAGCGGCATTGGAACAAGAACTTTGGCTTCCTGCTGGCGTGCTGGGATCGAATGGCCGGAACGATTTGCTATAGCGATCCCAAGGAAAACATCCGATTTGGCATCACCGCCGAGGAGGCGGTTGATTACAGCTCGGTCCTGAAACTTCACTTCATGCCGTATATAAAGTTATATAGAAGGTGTCTGATGCGCCCCGACCGAAAATCATCGATGTTGGTCGGGCCTTCGCCAGACTTACAGATTGAACCCGTGCCCAAGATCTAGGCCGGCTCGGAGCCCAATACCCAGCAATCGCGGCCGGCGCCAGGAAGGTTCTCGGCGAGACTCTTGCGGCAGGCGCCGCAGGTCCAGGTGGTCGAACCAGAGCATCGCTGCCATAGTGCTGGAAATTCCGGAGAGTGCCGATGTCCGAGACCGCCCCACTGCCGTTTGACCTCCGCGATCCGGCGTTCCTCGCTGATCCCTACCCGGTGTTCCACCACATGCGGGCCATTGCCCCCGTCTGGAAAGGGCCGATGAATCGCTGGTTCCTGACCAGATATGACGACACCAATCTGCTGCTGCGCGACAAGCGCTTCGGCCGTGGATACGACAATCCAGACGCTCTGATGCGCCGCTTCGGACCAACCGCTATGGACGAGCCAGCCGTTGTGGAACTCTCGCATATGATGCTGATGCGCGATCCGCCGGACCACACACGTTTGCGCAGCCTCGTGACCAAGGCGTTTACCGCCCGGCGGATCGAGGCATTGCGCGACCAGATCCAGTACCTGACCGGCCGGCTGCTGGATAAAGTCTTGCCGTCGGGCCGAATGGATGCAATTCGCGATCTGGCCTTTCCCCTGCCGGTCCTGGTGATCTGCGAACTGCTGGGAATCCCGCAGGCGGACCGTGCGAATTTTGTTGCTCAGTCCAGTTCCGGCGGTGCACTGCTCAACCCTACCCCGCCAACCAGGGCTGAACTCGACGCCGCCAATGCCGGAACGAAACGATCGACTGATTACTTCGAGGCCCTGTTCGAACAGCGACGTAAGGCGCCTGAGGACGATCTTATTACGCAACTTGTTCAAGTAGAGGAGGCTGGCGATCGCCTGAGTGCGGCCGAGTTGCGTGCCAACGTCAACCTGCTTTTTGCCGCCGGCCACGAGACCACAGTGAACCTGATTGGCAACGGCATCCTGTCGCTGTTACGCCACCGCGACCAATGGGCGATGCTTCTGGATGACCCGACGCTGATCCCGAATGCTGTCGAAGAAATCCTGCGCTATGAATCTCCGGTTCAGGCGGTCGGTCGGATTGTCACCGAACCGCTTACAATAGGCGGCGTCACGCTCGCGCAGAACGACATGGTTGTGGCGCTGGTCGGCGCCGCAAACCGCGACCCGGCTACCTTCCAGGACCCCGACCAGATCGATATCACCCGCACGGATCTCAAGCCGCTGTCCTTCGGCGGCGGCATTCATTTCTGTCTTGGCGCTCAACTTGCCCGCATCGAAGCGGCGGTAGTATTCGAATCTCTAGTGCACCGGCTGCCCTCGTTGCGGCTGACCTCGCCGGTCCATCCGAAATGGCGAGCCAGCTTTACCTTGCGCGGGCTGACCGAACTGCCGGTGGAGTGGACCTAAGCGCTCCGGCGACGCCGGCATCAGGGACTAGCTGATCTCCCCGGACAAGCTACTTTCGATCCCGCTGGTCCAAACCTAACCCAAACGAAGGACTCACCCCAATGCGCGCAGGATTCATCGGCTTGGGCAATATGGGCGCCGCCATGGCAACCAATCTGCTAAAGGCTGGACACGAAGTCACGGTCTATAACCGCACACTTGACAAGACGGCTCCCTTGATCGCCCTCGGTGCGACAGCAGCCAAGAAAATCGCGGACGCTTGCGTCGGTGAGGCCATCGTCACCATGCTCGCCGACGACAATGCGGTCGAAAGCGTCGCGTTTGGCGACGGCGGACTCGTCAACGTACTGCCGCCGGGCGCGGTGCACGTATCCTGCAGCACGATCAGCGTCGCTCTGTCGCGTCGTCTCGCGAAAGCGCACGCCGAGGCTGGCCAGCGCTACGTGGCCGCACCGGTGTTCGGCCGTCCCGATGCCGCCGCGGCAGCCAAATTGTTTGTCGTGGCGGCTGGCGCTACCGACGCGCTACAGGCGACGAAACCGTTGCTCGATGCCATCGGGCAACGGACATTTCAGATGTCCGACCAGCCTGAAGCAGCCAATCTCGTAAAACTCAGCGGGAACTTTCTCATCGCCTCGGTGATCGAATCGCTCGGTGAGGCGATGGCCCTGGTCGGCAAGGGCGGCGTAGACCTGCACACATATCTGGATCTCCTGACCTCCACGCTGTTCAGCGCTCCGGTCTATCGGACCTACGGTAGCCTCATCGCCGACCGGACGTTTGAGCCCGCAGGCTTCGCATCCCTGCTAGGGCTGAAGGACATCCGCCTCACGCTCGCCGCGGCGGAGGATCTGCGCGTGCCGCTGCCGCTGGGCAGTCTGTTGCGAGACCGGTTCATCACTCTGCTCGCACACAACGGCGAAAAGCTGGACTGGTCGGCAATTGGCCAACTGGCCGCGAATGACGCGGGCAAGTCGTTGTGACGGCTACCCCCCGACCCGCTCGTCGGAATTGACGCCAAGCTGCTTCAGCTTCCGATGCAAAGCCGACCGCTCCATTCCAACGAACTGTGCGGTCCGCGAGATGTTGCCACCGAACCGCAGCAATTGCGCATGCAGATACTGCGATTCAAACAAATCGCGCGCCTCTCGCAACGGCAGCGACATGATATCGGCAGTCGGATCGATATTCAGCAGAGCCGGCGCCCGGGACCCGACCTCGGGCGGCAGCATGTCTGCCCGGATCGGATCGCCCGCGGCCCCCGGCGCCATGATCAGCAGCCAGTCCATCAGATTCCGCAGCTGCCGCACGTTGCCCGGCCAGTCGTAGGCCTGCAACGCCGCCAACGTATCCGCCGATAACGCCCGTGCCGAAATCCCTGAGCTCTCCGCCGACCGTTCGATGAAATGCTGCGCCAGGATTGGCACGTCCTCACGCCGCTCCCGCAAAGCCGGAACCCGCACCGGGACGACAGCCAATCGATAGTATAGATCTTCGCGGAATCGCCCCGCCGCGATTTCCGCCTGAAGATCCCGGTTCGTCGTCGACAGCACCCGCACATCCACCTTGACGCGAGCCGATCCGCCCAGTCGCTCGAATGTCTGATCCTGCAGCGCCCGCACGATCTTGCCCTGTGTCTCGAGCGGCATGTCAGACACCTCATCCAATAGCAGCGTCCCGCCATGGGCGCGCTCCAGGACCCCGGCGCGACGCGGATGCGCCATCGGGTCGCTTCCCGCCTCCATCCCAAATAATTCTTCCTCGAAACGTCCTGGATTCAGCGTCGCGCAGTTCATCACCACGAAAGGCCCGCTTGAGCGCCGCGACCTGGCATGGATCATGCGCGCAACGACTTCCTTGCCGGATCCGGCGGGGCCCGAAATCATCACCCGCGACCCGGTCGGCGCCACCCGTTCCACTTGAGAGCGAAGCTGCCCGACCAGACTCGATTCACCTGTCAAGGTGGCTTCCGGCCCAGCGCGCAGCCGCAGTTCCGCGTTTTCCCGGGCCAGAGCCGCCGCTTCCAGGGCGCGCCGCACGACCAGCAGCAATCGATCTGACTGAAACGGCTTCTCAATGAAATCATAGGCGCCATGCTGGATCGCGCCAACCGCCATCTCGATCGTGCCGTGGCCGGAGATCATAACCACCGGCACCTGCGGTTCCTCGCTGCGTAGCGTTTCCAGGATAGCTATCCCGTCCATGCGGGAGCCTTGCAGCCACACGTCCAGGATCACCAGCGACGGCCGTCGCGTCCGGAATGCGCTGATCGCGGTGTCGGCGTCGCCGGCCCCACGGGTATCGTACCCTTCGTCCCGCAGGGTGCCCTCGATCAGAAGCCTGATATCAGGCTCGTCGTCGACAATCAGGATATCATGCGCCATGCGACACCTGTGCGATTTCCCCGTCGGATGCGGCCACCGCCGGCGCGCGCGGTAGCACCAGGGTCGCGACCGCCCCCGGGCCGTTTGGCTGATCCCCCAAAATCAGGGCCCCGCCATGGTCTTCCATGATCTTTTTCACAATCGCTAGTCCCAACCCGGTTCCCTTCGGCTTATGCGTCACATACGGCTCAGTCAGCCGAGAACGTTCGTCCTTTGGCAAGCCGACACCATCGTCGCCGACCATGATAAGGACTTCGTCAGGCAGGTCTTGCACCGCCAGCGTGATGTGACCAGCGCCCTCCCTCATCGCCACCGCATCGGCGGCATTCTGCAGCAGGTTCATCAGGGCCTGGCGTAGCATTCGCCGGTCGCACGGGGCCAGCGGTCCGCGGTCCGGAACATCCGCTACCCATTCGATCCCGGGATGCGCAGTCGTCTGCAGCACCAACGCCTCACGTGCGATGCGGCCGATATCGTCGCGCTTAATCACCGGTTGCGGCATCCGCGCGAAAGCCGAGAACTCGTCGACCATCCGCCCGATATCGCCGACATGGCGGATAATCGTGTTGGCACATTGCTCAAACGTTTCTGGATCAGACTTGATCTCCTTGGCGAACCGGCGTTTCAGCCGTTCCGCAGACAATTGGATCGGGGTTAGCGGATTCTTGATCTCGTGGGCGATGCGGCGGGCGACGTCTGCCCAGGCCGCCTTGCGTTGCGCCGACTGCAATTCGGTAATGTCATCGAAGGTGACCACGAATCCGGCCGGCCGGCCACCCGACAGTTCGGCGCCGATCCGCACCAGCAGAATTCGCCGGCGAGCCGACGGCCCGGTTTGAATCTCCGCCGTCCGCGCCCGATCGGGCGACGCCGCGACCTCGCGGAACAACTCGGCGAACTCCGGGACGATCTCGGACAGCAGATGGCCGGTCGCCGCCAACAGATCGAGCCCCAGCAACTCGTCGGCTGTCCGATTGGGCAATTCGATGCGCCCGAGCGAATCCAGTCCGATCACCCCCGCCGAGACACCCGCCAGTACGGTTTCGGTGAACCGTCGCCGCTCATCGATTTGGCTGTAGGCATCCATCAATTCCGAACGTTGGGCCGCCAACTGCCCGGTCATCCGATTAAACGCGCGTGACAGGCCGGCTAGTTCGTCGCCCGTCGCCGGCTCCTGTACCCGCACCGCAAGGTCGCCGCTGCGCACCCGTTCCGCCGCACTGATCAGCATCCCGACGGGACGCGCGATCTGGTTGGCCATGATCAGACCGATCAGCCCCGCCGCCAGCAGAACCAGCAGTGCCACAATGGCGAAAATCCAGGCGAAGGCGATTTGCAGCCAGGAGCGATTTTCGTCCAGGCGCTGGTATTCGGAAACCGCTTGTTCCGTCCGCTTCATATAACCCAATATGGTCGGATCGATCGGCCGCCCGATCATCAGCATCAATGCCGGCGTCGACTCCAGACGCACCACTGCCCGCACCCGGGTCCCGTCGCCGGCATTCAATACCGCCACGTCCCCCGCCATCGCCTGTTCCGTCGCCGACTGCGGCGGCGCCTCCACGCCTAGGCCCACGAAGATGCCCGCCGCCGCCAGCACCTGCCCGGTGGTCGGCTCGTAGATCACAGCCTCGGTCAGGCCGCGCAGCGTCGTCTGGGTATCCAGCACTTCCGCGAACACCGTCGGGTCAGCCGACAAGAACCGCCCCGCCCGCGCCAGATCGTTCGCCATTTCCAGCGCCACCGCTCGGATATTGTTCCGGTGCTCCTCCAGATACCCGCGGGACACCTGCAGCGACTCCGACAGCGACTCGCGCACGGGATCGTTGAACCAGGACTGGATACCGAAGTGAAAGAACGCGACCGCGAAACAGGCGACAACAATAGTCGGCGCAACCGCGACCCCGCTGAACAGGAAGACCAACCGCACGTGCAAACGCGAGCCTGCCGAACCCCGCCGTCGTTCGACCCAAACCCGCGTCAGCCGACCCGCCAGCACCGTGCCCAGCAGCAGCAGTACCGACAGGTTCGCCAGCACCAGGCCAACGCCGACGCCCGGCCGCCATCCCAGCGGCGACCCGCGCGCCAGAATAATAAAGGTCGCCAGTCCGACCATCAGCGCCAGCGCCGTCAGCGCCAGCGTGACGGCCTTGCCCAGCATGATGTCACCCAACCGGCCCGCGAATGATGATCGCGGTTCCGAAATGACATCCCGCCGCACGACCCGCTTCGGCTCGATCCGTCGAGCGACTGTTAAGTCATCAGCCATTTGGGACCCAAGACTATCACATCAAACCTCGGACTACGGGGATTTCCAGATCCCGTATCTTCTTGCGCAGTGTGTTGCGGTTCAGGCCCAGCATCGAGGCAGCCTTGATCTGATTGCCCCGGGTTGCCGCCAGGGTCAGCCGGATCAACGGACGTTCTACTTCAGCAATAATCTTATCATACACATCCGTCACGCCCAAACCGTCGTTGTGTGCAGCCAGGAATTCCTTGATGTGCCGCTCGACCGCGCTGGACAGCGTCTCCGGCCCATTACTTGGCGCCGTCGGCGATGCGGGTCCCGCGGCAGGCTGCGGATCGGCGAGTTCCAAATCGATTACCGACGCACCGATAACTTCATCCGGGCACAGCGCCGCCAGCCGACGCATCAGGTTTTCGAGCTCCCGCACGTTGCCCGGCCAACCATGCTGCTTCAGCCGGTCAACAGCGGGCTGATCCAGGCTCTTGCCCGCCAATCCATCTTCCCGCGCTCGTTCCAGGAAGTGGCGGGCCAGCAGGGCGATATCCTCGACCCGCTCACGCAGCGGCGGCAGGCGGATGGGCACCACATTCAGCCGATAGAACAGATCTTCTCGGAACTGTCCCTGGCGGATCGCGGTGCGCAAATCGCGATGGGTCGCCGCGATGATGCGCACATTCGCTTTGATCGGCTGACGACCGCCGACGCTGGTGAACTCGCCTTCCTGCAGTACCCGCAGCAACCGGGTCTGTGCCTCGGGCGGCATGTCGCCGATTTCATCGAGAAACAGCGTGCCGCCGTTGGCCTGCTCGAACCGCCCCTGGGACCGGTTGGTAGCCCCGGTAAACGCCCCTCGCTCATGCCCAAATAGTTCGCTTTCAATGAGTTCGCGCGGAATAGCCGCCATATTGATAGCAACGAACGAACCGGCTCGGCGTTTCCCGTAATCGTGCAGCGCGCGCGCCACCAACTCCTTGCCGGTCCCCGATTCGCCGTTGATCATCACCGTCAGATCCGCCGTCGTCAGCCTGGCGATCGTGCGGTAGATCTCCTGCATCGCCGGGCTGCGGCCGATCAGCGGCAGGCGCTCGTCGGTGTCTTTCGCCTCCGACGCGGTGAACGTCGGCTCCGACGGGGCCGCCAGAGCACGCCCAACCACCGAGAGCAGCTCGCGCAGATCGAACGGTTTGGGCAAGTATTCGAACGCCCCACGCTGCGTCGCCTTGACCGCGGTCATCAGGGTCGATTGCGCGCTCATGACCACAACGCGCAATTCAGGGCGAATACGCTTGATCCGAGGAATCAAATCCAGCCCGTTTTCGTCCGGCATCACCACGTCGGTGATCACCAGATCCCCCTCGCCATCCTCAACCCAGCGCCACAACGTCGCAGCATTGCCAGTGCTGCGCACCTGGTAGCCGGAGCGGCCCAGCGCCTGCGTCAGCACAGTGCGGATCGAGCGGTCGTCGTCGGCTATCAGCACGGTGGGCAAGGTCATTGGTCGGCGTCTTTCTCCGTCACGACGGGCAGATGCAATCGAAATTCGGTGCGGCCGGGGCGGCTGTCGACCTCGATCAGGCCGCCGTGGTCCCCAACGATCTTGGCGACCAGCGACAACCCCAAGCCGCTGCCGGTATTCTTTGACGTCACGAACGGCTCGAACAAATGCGGCCGTATGTCCTCGGGAATGCCGTGGCCATTATCGCGAACCGCGACGAACAGCGGCAGATCCATCCGCTCCGTACTGCCTGGGATCGCAACGCGCATGCCGTGTTGGAAGCCGGTCGCCAAGACGATCTCGGGATGGTGGATCGCCTCTTGGGTCGCCGCCTCGGCGGCGTTCTTGACCAGATTCAGCACCACTTGAACCAGTTGGTCGCGATTTGCCCACACCGGCGGCAGCGACGGGTCATACAATTCCTGAAAGCGGATGTGTGCCGCAAATCCAGTCTGGGCAAGCTTGCGAACATGCTCCAGCACGCGGTGGATATTCACCGCGGTTCGCGCAATTGGCTTTTCGCCGAACGCCTCCATCCGGTCGACCAACTCGCGGATCCGGTCCGCCTCGTCGCGGATCAGTTCCGCGAGTTCACGGTCCTCCGGTCCGACACTGGTTTCCAATAGCTGCGCCGCCCCGCGGATTCCCGACAGCGGGTTTTTAACCTCATGCGCCAGGATGGCGGCCATGCCAGTGACGCTGCGCGCCGCGCCGCGGAACGCCAACTGCCGGTCCAGCGCCCGAGCAGCCGAAGCGTCCTGCATGACCAGTAGCACCGAGTTCGGTTCCTCCGGCAGCGGCGAACCCTGTACCGTAATCCCGCGCTTGTGCAGCCGCGGACTTTCCAGGTTCAGGTCGTGGTCGGAGATAGTCGCCTCGGTTCCGCGCACTTGTTCGATCAACAAAAACAGCGGGTTGTCCGGTGGCAGCAGGTCGTCCAGCCGGTGCTGGGTTAGCCAGGCGCGCGAGATCCCGAGAAATTGCTCCGCGGCATGGTTGACATGGCGAAACCGGTTCTCCTGATCCAGCAGCATGACCGGCACCGGCAGTGCGCCCAGAATCGCCGCCGGATCGGCCGCCTTCGGGGCGGGATCAGCCGACTTGCCTCGTCCCGTCAGCAGGCGAGAGGCGCGTGACACGACCGCGCTCATGCCGCTTCGGCGGTCAGGGTTTCGTTTCGATCCACAACCGCCCGCGTCTCCCCCCTAGTCTCCCCCCTGGTCGCCCCCTGCGCGATCAGCGGATCGTAGAACCGGTCGATCAAATTCAGCACCTGGTCGATCTCCGGTAGCCGGTTCATGCTGGCGCGGAATTCCGCCGAACCCGGCAGTCCGCGCGAATACCAGGACAAGTGCTTGCGCGCGAGGCGAACGCCCGGCCCAGCGCCAAACTGACTGAGCATCGCCTGATAGTGTCCCAGCAGGATGGCTTTTTGCTGCGCCAGCGACGGCTCCGGCAGCCGCGCGCCGGTGCGCAGGAAATGCGCTGTCTGTGCCAGGAACCACGGCCGGCCGCAGCAGCCGCGCCCAATCATCACGCCGTCGGCGCCGGATTGTGCCAAAGCCGTCGCAGCGTCGTCTTCGGTGAGGATATCACCGTTGACGACGACCGGGATCGCGACCGCCTGTTTCACCTGCCGCACGAATGCCCAGTCCGCCGCGCCGTTGTAGAACTGCTGGCGCGTGCGGCCATGGATCGTGACCATGCGGATGCCCTCGTCCTGGGCAATCCGGGCCAGCCGCGGCGCGTTCAGGTTCGCGTGGTCCCAGCCCATACGCATCTTCAGCGTTACAGGCACCGGCACCGCCTGGACGGTCGCCGCCAAGATCGCCGCCGCCGCCGACTCGTCGCGCATCAGCGCCGAACCGGCCGCCTGGCCGACCGCCACTTTCTTCACCGGACAGCCGAAGTTGATGTCGATCATGTGCGCGCCTTTGTCGACCGCCAATCTGGCCGCCTCGCCCATCGCGCCCGGATCGCAGCCGGCCAACTGCACTGCCGATATTCCCCCACATCCGTCGATTTCGGCCATGCTGAGGGTCTTTCGATTTTCCCGGATCATCGCCCAGGAGGCGATCATCTCCGATACCACCATCCCCGCGCCCAGTTGCTTCGCGGTCCGCCGAAACGGAACATCCGTGACCCCTGACATCGGCGCCAGGATCACCGGGGTTTCGATGCAAACGCCGAAGCCCAGATCAATCGATTCGAGGGCATGGTGTGTGATGCGCGAACGACAGTTGCCCATGATTTGGGCAACTTAGCGACACATTCGGCTGCGCGCAATCTCTCATCGGCAAAACCATTCCGCCCTCGCTGGCGTGGACCATCTTCCGATGTCACTTGGGCATGAGATAATGGCCGGTCTCCGCCAAGCGGACCCTGCTTAAAATACAGGCGCATTCGTCTTGCTTCTGCTGTACGGCCGGCCAGAATCAGGGCGCAGTTGCCGGCTCTTCTCCCTACCGACCACGAAATGCGCTATTTCGACTGCCGCGACGCGGGCAAGAGGCCCGCGAGCGGGGCCCGCGGCCACCGCCAGCACGACCCGGGCGGCGATCAAACTGGTAGGCGATCAAACTGGTATGTGAAATGC
>DASYBP010000564.1:0-14870 GCA_036500715.1 Rhodopila sp. | reverse complement strand
AGCGTCCGCCCAAGATCGATAGTTGCTGAACCGCCGCCACCGAGATGATAGGCAAGGGGGGTGTCGGCCGCATCCGGGCTCAGGTCGAGGACAGCAAGACCTTCAAGCTCGGCGGTCATACGCAGTCCCTCCAGAAGTGCGATGATCGAGCCATCATATCTACTGGAGGGCACGTCGGTTTTCTCCCGGGGAACGCTGCCAGCCTAATATCGCGCATCAGGGAAGCGCGATACGTCGCACCATGTTTGAGCGGGCGAGTCACGCGGCAATCGTGATCGCTTCGCGACTCACGCTTACCGCGATGGGACACTAGGCGCTTTGCTGCGCGATTGGTAGCAAATCTGGCTGGGCATCAACGCTGGCACCGATCGCGTGCTAGACTGCTGCGAAGCAAACAAGCGGAGGCGGAAGCATGCGCGCGGTCTGGTACGACAGGCAGGGACCAGCGAACGAGGTCATCGTGACCGGGGAGTTGCCGACGCCGCAACCGGGCACTGGTCAGGTGCGTGTGCGGCTGGAAGCGTCGGGCGTCAACCCGTCCGACACCTATCGCCGGCGGGGTGCAGTTTCAGCAGAGTACCCCCGGGTGATCCCGAACAGCGACGGCGCGGGTGTGGTCGACGCGGTCGGCGACGGCGTTCCGGCGGCGTGGATCGGCAGGCGGGTCTGGCTGTACAACGGCCAGCGCAACGGACGCTGGATGGGAACCGCGGCGGAGTTCATCGCGCTGGACGTGAACCTTGTCACCGAACTTCCCGATTATGTCTCGTTCGCCGAGGGCGCCACGCTGGGCATTCCGTGCATGACCGCGCATGGCTGCGTGTTTGCCGCCGGCTCGGTACAAGGCAAGACCGTGCTGATCGCTGGCGGGGCCGGCGCGGTCGGGCATTATGCCGTGCAGCTCGCCGCCTGGGCCGGGGCGGAGGTCATTGCGACGGTCAGTTCCGATGACAAGGCCGCTCGAGCGCGCGACGGCGGGGCGGCACACGTGGTGAATTACCGCATGGACGATGTCGCTGCCCGCGTGGCCGAAATCACGCGTGGCATCGGCGTTGACCACGTCGTCGATGTTGATCTGGGCGGTAACCTGGCTGCGAGCCTGGCGTCGGTGCGGGAGAACGGCAGCCTCGCCTACTATGCGACCAACGGGGCGCTGGCGCCGACGGTCGATTTGCGCGGGCTGATGGCAAAGAATCTGACTTTGCGCGGATTTGTGCTGCCGACCAGCCCGGAGGCGGCGCGCAAACGCGCGCAATCGGATATCGCCGCGTTCGTCCGCTCCCCTGGGCGCATCCTGTCTGTCGCGGAGGAGTTCCCGCTTCATCAGACCGCCGCCGCCCATCTCGCGGTCGAGGTCGGCGGCAAAATCGGCACTGTCGTGGTCGCCTGCGCTCGGTAGCAGCCCGGCTGCTCGGGCAGCCGCCGTATTGGGACACGTATCCGCCCCTGCCCCGGCTTGACGCCATCCTCGTTTGGGCAAACGTAGCCGCAACCAACCGCGCTGGACGGTTGTGCCTGACGTGGAAGGATAGATATGACGGAAAATCGGCTGGCGCTGGTCGTCGGTGCCACACGAGGCATCGGCCTGGGCGCGACAAAGGAATTTTTGGCGCGCGGCTGGGACGTGATCGCGACCGCGCGAGACCCGGCCAAGGCGACCGCCCTAAACACGACAGCCGCCGCCTATCCAGGCCGGGTCTCGATAGCGTCGCTGGACATGAATGATCCGGCCGCGGTGGACGGGTTCGCCGCGGGACTGGGCAACAAGGTGCTCGACGCGGTGCTGGTCAACGCCGGCGTCTCGGGGCCGGAGCACAAGAGCGCCAGCCTCGCAACGCCAAGCGAGACCGGGGAACTGATGTTTACCAACGCCATTGCGCCGATCCGTCTGGCCCGGTCGCTGATTGATCACGTCCGGCCCGGCTCCGGCGTTTTGGCCTTTACCTCATCCTATATGGGCAGCGTGACGGAAAATCCCGGCGGGCACGAATTGTATCGCGCCAGCAAGGCAGCCTTGAACTCCCTGACGCGCGGGCTGTGGGGCGAAATGGCGGGCAGGCACCTGACCGCGCTTTCGCTACACCCCGGCTGGGTACGAACGGATATGGGCGGACCGAACGCCGCGGTGTCGGTGGAAGACAGCGCGCGGGGGATGGTATCGGTGATCGAGCAGCAAAGCGGTGCGCATCAGCACCGCTTTCTGGATTACACCGGTCGTCTGTTACCCTGGTAACATTCGCTAAGGCCGTCGTGACCAGACCGGGCCACGACGGCGCAGAGGCGGCGGGAAGACGCTAAACCTCGACTTCTTCCTCACGTCCGGCGCCGCCTTCGTCGTCGCCCTCGGGCTTCGGCAGGGCCGGCAGGGCGGCTTCGGTGATTTCGAAGTCCAGCTTGTTGTCCTTCAGCGTCACCTTCACGGCTCCTCCCTTGACCAGTTTGCCGAACAGCAACTCCTCGGCCAGCGGTTTCTTGATATGCTCCTGGATCACCCGGCCGAGCGGACGCGCCCCGTACAGACGGTCGTAGCCACGCTCCGCCAGCCACTCCTTGGCCGCCGACGACAATTCGATGGTGACGTTGCGGTCGGCGAGCTGAGCCTCCAGCTGCATCACGAATTTCTCGACGACCCGCCCGACGATTTCCGGCGTCAGCCCGGCGAAGGTGATCGTGGCGTCCAGGCGGTTGCGGAATTCCGGGGTGAAGAGGCGCTTGATGGCGTCCTCGTCCTCGCCCTGCCGAACTTCCCGGCCGAAGCCGATGGCTTCCTTGGCCATGTCGGATGCGCCGGCATTGGTCGTCATGATCAGGATGATGTTGCGGAAGTCGACCGTCTTGCCGTTGTGGTCGGTCAGCTTGCCGTGGTCCATCACCTGCAACAGGATGTTGAACAGATCCGGATGGGCTTTCTCTATTTCGTCCAGCAGCAGCACGGCGTGAGGATGCTGGTCGATCGCATCGGTCAGCATGCCACCCTGGTCAAACCCGACATAGCCCGGCGGCGCGCCGATCAGGCGGGAGACGCTGTGACGCTCCATGTATTCCGACATGTCGAAGCGTATCAGCTCGATCCCCATCGTTGCGGCCAACTGCCGCGCGACCTCGGTCTTGCCGACGCCGGTGGGACCGGAGAACAGGTAGTTGCCGATCGGCTTTTCCGGCTCCCGCAGCCCGGCACGGGCCAGCTTGATCGCCGCGCCCAGCGCCTCGATCGCCTTGTCCTGCCCGAATACCATCGACTTGAGGTCGCGTTCCAGGTTTCGCAGCGTTTCCTTGTCGTCCGCGGAGACGGATTTCGGCGGGATGCGGGCGATCTTGGCGACGATCTCCTCGACGTCCTTGAGAGTCACGGTCTTGCGGCGCTTGTGCTCCGGCAGCAGCATGCGGGAAGCGCCGACCTCGTCGATCACGTCGATCGCCTTGTCGGGCAGCTTGCGGTCGTGGATGTATTTTGCCGATAGCTCAACCGCCGCCCGGATGGCTTCGTCGGTATAGCGGACCTTGTGGTGCTTCTCGTAGTTCAGCTTCAGGCCGCGCAGGATCTTGACGCTGTCTTCCAGCGACGGCTCGTTCACGTCGATCTTCTGGAAGCGGCGCACCAGGGCGCGGTCTTTTTCGAAGTAGTTGCGGAATTCCTTGTAGGTGGTGCTGCCGATGCACCGCAGATTGCCCGAAGCCAGGGCGGGCTTCAGCAGGTTTGAGGCGTCCATCGCGCCGCCGCTGGTGGCGCCGGCACCGATGACGGTGTGGATCTCGTCGATGAACAGGATGGCACCGGACTGGTTTTCCAGTTCGTTCACCACCGCCTTCAGGCGTTCCTCGAAATCGCCGCGGTACCGGGTGCCGGCCAGGAGCGAGCCCATGTCCAGGGCGAAGATGGTGGACTTGAGCAGGACCTCGGGCACGTCGCCCTCGACGATCCGCTTCGCCAGACCTTCGGCGATGGCGGTCTTGCCGACGCCGGGGTCGCCGACATAGAGCGGGTTGTTCTTGGTGCGGCGGCAGAGGATCTGGATCGTCCGCTCGATTTCCAGGTCGCGGCCGATCAGCGGGTCGATCTTCCCCGCCATCGCTTTCTTGTTCAGGTTCACACAGTAGTTCGACAGCGCGTCCTGGCTGCGGCGATTGGGCTTCTCCTCACGCTCCTGCTCCGGCTGGCTGCCTTCGGGGGTTTGGTTGTTGCTGCCGGCGACAGGGCGCTGCGCTGACCGACCAGGGGCCTTGGCAATGCCGTGACTGATGAAATTGACCGCATCGAGCCGGGTCATGTCCTGGAGCTGCAGGAAGTAAACCGCGTGGCTCTCGCGCTCGCTGAACAGCGCGACCAGAACGTTGGCGCCGGTGACTTCGTCGCGGCCGGACGATTGGACATGGATGGCGGCGCGCTGGACGACGCGCTGGAAGCCCGCGGTGGGCTTTGGATCGCCCGGCCGGTCGGTGGCCAGACCGGCGAGATCCTTGTCGAGGAACTCGGTCAGGTCATTGCGCAGCTTGTCGAGATCGACACCGCACGCCTTCAGCACCGTGGCGGCGTCGGTGTCGTCGGCCAGGCCAAGCAGGAGATGTTCCAGGGTCGCATACTCGTGCCGCCGCTCGCTGGCGAGCGACAGGGCGCGATGAAGCGTCTGCTCGAGGTTCCGTGACAGCATATCCGACGCTCCTAAACGCTTGCGATCCGATCAGGGACCCTGTTCACTCCCGGGTGATGCTCCGCCCCACCCGTCACGCCGACCATGATGGCGCTAATGCAGCGCCTTTGGTCATCATTCCTTCTCGATCGTGCACTGTAGAGGATGCTGGTTCTGGCGCGCCAGATCCATCACCTGCGTGACCTTCGTTTCGGCCACCTCGTAGGTGAAAACGCCACAAACCCCGACCCCGCGGCGATGCACGTGCAGCATGATGCGGGTGGCCTCTTCACGGTTTTTTTGAAAAAATCGCTCCAGAACATGCACGACGAACTCCATCGGAGTGTAGTCGTCGTTCAGCATGAGGACTTTATACATGGCGGGCTTGCGCGTCTTCGGGCGTGCCTTGACGACGACGCCTGTGTTGGGCCCCTCCGTTGTTCCGCCGCGTTTGTCGTTGTCGCTCATCGTGTTCAAATCCATTCGCCGTCCGCACGCCGACTGCCGACCGGCCAGTCGTAAAATAACCCCTCTACCCCGAGCCTGACCAGGCACTCAGACTCAGGGTATGCCTGTCACCCAGGCGATCCCGGCTTGCCCCGAAACTCAGCATATCGGTACGTCGGGCTCTGATGGAAGGGTATTGGTGGTCACCGAATCAAGACGATTGCGCCGACCGGCCGCAACCGCAAGAGTGTTCTTCGCACGAGTGCCAGTCTTCCATGTGCCGTTTTCCCAGTGCCTTTTCCGAGAGCCCATCTTCGCAGATCACCGAACGCCGACTTCAGCAACTGGGTTCAGGGGTGCAAACCAAAAGGCCCGGACAAATGCCCGGGCCTTCTGGGATTGACAAGAGGACGATAGACAAGATGGCGGCAGACGGGAGGATGGGCCCGGAGGGAGGCAGACAGAACCCATCCCCCTCGACGCGGCCCATCGCAGCGGGCAGCGTCGAATTAAGCAGCCTTGGCGAACTTCTCGACGGCGACGGTGACCCGGGCGGTGATCGGGGCCAGTGCCTGCTCGGTCAGCTTGAACGATGCATCCGTCAGCTTTCCGGACTCGGTCAGGGACTTCTCCAGGGCCGCACGGGCGAAGGACGATTGCAGTTCGAACGCATCCTTCAGGGATTTCACGCTGGCTAGCGCCTTGAAGGCCGACATGCCTTCATCGAGCGAAGCTTGCGCGGCGGCGGCGAGGTGCTTTGACAGATCCTGCACGCCAGTAGCCCAGATCTGGCTGGACTTCATGATGGCCTCGATATTGCCCTGGTTGAAGGCAACGATTTCTTCGGCGGTTTTCATGGCTTTCTCAACTCCTTCTTTCACTTTTGCCTGGGTCGCTTCGAACCCGGCGGTGGCCTTGGCGACGCCTTCCTTCAGCGTCCTCATCGTGGTCTCGGTGTTCTTGATCGTCTCTGCCTCGATGGTCGGCGCGACTTCGACGATCTTCGATTTGCTCGTGCTCATGACTTGTCTCCTTGGTCGCTTTCGGTTACCGCATCAGCCGGTCGGCGGTGAGAAGGGCCAAATGGGACCGCCCCTCGTCATCCTTTGAACTCGCGTCGTTGCGCCGACGTTTTGCTGCAGCGCAACACAACCGGGATATAGAAACTTCGTGAGCCGGGATCAAGCCAAATTTGTGCACTGCACAAAATTTTCTGACGGTTGATCCGTCACTGGCCTGCCCACCACTGCTCCGTCCATCATTGGTCGGGGGCGCTTTGCCGCAGGCCCTCGACCGCGTGGGAGGGTTGTCGCGTAACGCGTTCACATTTTACGGTTTTCCGAACGTTTTGCGCTGGACATCCCGCGCCCGGGAAACATAAAGTTTCCCCGCCGACTTGAAAGGGACATGAATGGCCAGCGTTGCGGGTCGCATGCGCAGTCAGCTTTTGTGCTGTGTGATGGCGTTCGTTGGAATGGCGTCATGGTTTGTGCCCTTCCCGGCACACGCGCAAGTCGGCTCGTCGCGCTACAGCTCCATCATCGTCGACGAGGCGAGCGGCGACGTGCTGGAAGAAGTAAACGCCGATCAGCCACGCCGCCCGGCCAGCCTGACCAAGTTGATGACGCTCTACCTCACGTTTGAGGCATTGCGCGATCGTCGGATCACCCTGGACCAATCGGTTCCGGTATCGCCCCACGCCGCGTCGATGCAGCCGTCGAAGCTTGGGCTGCTGCCAGGTACGCGCCTGACAGTGGAGGAGGCGATCCTTGGACTTGTGACGAAGTCGGCGAATGATGCGGCCTCGGCCTTGAGCGAACTGCTTGGCGGCAGCGAGGAGCGCTTCAGTCAAATGATGACGCTGCGCGCCCGCGCCCTGGGCATGGCCCACAGCACGTTCATGAACGCGTCGGGCCTGCCGGACCCGGAGCAATGGACCACCGCCCGCGATCTGGCGATCCTCAGCCGGCAACTTATCAACGACTTCCCCGGGTATTACCGCTATTTCTCGACGCCCAGCTTCGCCTGGCGGCGGCAAATCATCTTCAACCATGACAACATGCTGCGCAGTTACCCTGGTGCCGATGGCTTGAAGACCGGTTACACAGAGGCGTCGGGCCACAATTTGGTCACCAGTGCGGTACGCGGCGGCGTGCGGCTGGTGGGTGTGGTGATGGGTGCGGCCTCCAACGGCGAGCGCGATATTCACATGGCGGCGCTGCTCGATCATGGGTTCGAGCAGATGGATGTCCCGGTGGTGCGCCAGCCGATGCAGATGGTACCGCGGATTACCTTGGTTTCGACGGCCCGTGCGGCCGAGGCGCGGCCAACGCGTGCCCGTGGAGTGAACTGGAGCGTGCAGGTCGGATCCTTTATCACCCCAACCGCCGCGCATGCCGCCGCGAGCACGGCGCGACGCGAAGCCGAGGGGGGGGAGGTGCGGATCGAAGCGATCAGGTTGCGGGGACGGAAGGTCTGGCGCGCGCAAGTGGTCGGATTGACCGCGAGCGATGCTCACGATGCGTGTTCGGGCCGGCGCGGTTGCGTGGTGATTCCGCCCGAGGCCGGGCAGGTGGCGAGCCGCTAGGTTCGGCGGACCGCGCCCAGCGGCGGCGCGTTGATGTGGGCCTCCACCGCGGCGACGGCCTGATCCGGATCAACCTGAGCGGTATCGATGATCAGATGCGGCCCTTCCCAGAACTCGTAAGTGCGATCCTGCACTGTCTGCCAGGTCGGCGGAACAAGGCCATCAACATCAGATGTTCGCCCTTCAACCCTGCGGCGATGCTCGCGCGGATCAGAGCACACGATCTCGACTTCGACAAAACGTGAACGCGTGCGCACAGCCACGTGCCTCCAGGCCTCGCGGCTCTCGGCGACGGGATTGACACAATCAGCAACAACGATCAGGCCGCACCCGAGGTTTGCTTCGGCGGGCGCATTCGCCACGCTGTAGCCGGCAGCGCCGACATCGCCGGCGAGCACCGGGCACGACGGATCGCCTGTTCGATGGTGTCGATCCGGAGGTAGGCTGCCGCCTGGCGAACGGCGAGTCTCCTCGCTATCGTGGTTTTACCGGCGCCAGGCAGGCCGCCAAAGACAATGAGCGTCACGTTCACTCCTCGATGTGCAGCGCCATGTCGGGCGGGCGCTACGCACGATCCAACCTGATGATCGCGCCAGGTGTAGCGACCAACGCCGTGGTGGCCATGCCAACGAACAGACCGTTTTCGACGACACCGATCGTGGCCGACAGGTCCCGCTCCAACGCGGCGGGATCGGCGATGGCGCCGAAGTGGCAATCCAGAATGAGGTTGCCGCCGTCGGTACGGAACGCGGTCCCGTCCGGGGTTTTCCGCAAGACCGGTTTGGCGCCGAGTTTCGCCAGCCGCTGTGCCGTCGTTTCCCAGCCGAAACCAACGACCTCGACCGGCACCGGGGCGGTGGCGCCGAGCCCTGAGAGCAGTTTCGGTTCGTCGGCGATGACCACCAGGCGTTCGCTGGCGGCGGCTACGATCTTCTCGCGCAGCAGGGCACCGCCGAGACCCTTGATCAGATCCAAGGATTCGCGGGCGATCTCGTCCGCACCGTCGATCGTCAGATCAAGCCGGATGTGGTGGGCGAAGTCGGTCAGCTCGATCCCGCCCTCGCTGGCCTGTCTCGCACTTCGCTCGCTGGTCGGAATGCCCACGATCCGCAGGCCGGAGCGAACCCGGGCGATCAGCCCGTCGATCGCGAACGCCGCGGTGGAGCCGGTGCCGAGGCCGACGACCATGCCGTCCTCCACCATTGCGACCGCAGCCATCGCGGCCTCCCGCTTGCGGGCATCACGATCACCGTTCACGCCGGCACACTTGCAAAAAGCGAAGCCAGTTGCCCGAACACATTGGTTCAAACTCCTCTTTGTCCGGCACACGTTCGTACCGTCGGGTGACGAACACGATGTCGCTGCCGATCTAACGAACGCGGCGTGGCACGTCGATAATCTTGCGGGGATGCTAAACCGATCGAGGCCTACGCGTCACCGTCTGCTGCAATGTGGACCTTGCGTCGGGCGGAGCGGTTGCGCATGTTGCGGGACGAAGAAGCTGGAAGCAGCGTCTGCCGGTTGATGCGGATAGGCGCTGCCACCACCGGCGAAACGGCAGACCCGGGCGGAAGACGACCGAGGCGGAGCAAGGTGATGGACGGCGGAGCAGACTCAAGGCGCATCACGATCCACGCGCCGGACGATTTCGCCGGGATGCGCGCCGCGGGGCGGCTGGCGGCCGAGACGCTGGACATGGTTGTCCCCCATGTAAAGCCTGGGGTGGCGACCGCATTTCTCGACCGGGTCTGCCACGATTTCATTCTGGACCACGGTGCGACGCCTGCGCCGCTGAACTATCGCGGCTATCCGAAGTCGATCTGCACCTCGATCAACCATGTGGTCTGTCATGGGATACCGGGCGAGCGGAAATTGGAGAACGGCGACATCCTGAACATAGATGTGACGGTGATCCTGAACGGGTGGCATGGCGATTCTTCGCGGATGTATGCGGCCGGGACGCCAAACACGCGGGCACGCAACCTGATCGACGTCACCTATGAAGCTCTGCAGCGCGGGTTGAAGGCGGTGAAGCCGGGTACGACGCTGGGCGATGTCGGACATGCGATCCAGACGTTCGTCGAGGGCCACCGGTTCAGCGTCGTGCGGGATTTTTGCGGCCACGGCATTGGCCGGCACTTCCACGAGCCGCCGAACGTCTTGCATTTTGGCCGGCCAGGCGAGGGTCCGGTGCTGCGTGCGGGCATGTTCTTTACGGTCGAGCCAATGGTGAACGCGGGACGGCCGGAGGTCAAAGTGCTCGATGACGGCTGGACCGCCGTCACGCGGGACCGCAGTCTGTCCGCGCAATTCGAGCACATGATCGGGGTGACCGAGGACGGTTGCGAAATCTTCACCCTCTCTCCTGCCGGACTGGACAAGCCGCCGCTCGGCGTTAGCTAATTGGCAATTAACGGCGGCTAATCTCCGCGGTCCTGACTGACCGCCACGGAGAACACTGCATTGACCGGTGTTGCACCCTCGTCACTGGTACGAGTTGTTCACCGGTTTTTCGCTACGGGGTCCGATTGCGAACTTTATCTGCACGCGGAAACGGCGGATTTTGGTGGTGAGGTGGCAAACGCGGCCGAGGCGGAGGTCAGACGCATCGAAGCCCGGTTCTCGCGTTTTCGCCCTGACAGCGCGCTGTCGCAGATCAACCAGATCGCAGCCAAAGGAGGCACCGTCATCGTCGACGCCGAGACGGCTTTTTTACTCCGTCATGCGTTGGCGTGCCATGCCCGCAGCGATGGTGCCTTCGACATCACCTCCGGGGTGCTGCGCGCCGCTTGGAATTTTTCAGGCTGGCGGGCGCCTGAACAGTATGAAATCGATGCGCTGCTGCCGCGTATTGGCCTCGGCAAGGTTACGTTATCGGAGAACCGGCTGAGCTTTGGCTACCCTGCCATGGAGCTCGATTTCGGCGGCGTTGCCAAGGAGTACGCGGCGGATCGCGCCGCCGAACTATGCGCCGGCTTGGGGATCCGAGTGGGCTTCGTCAGGCTGGCGGGCGACATCCGCACCATCGGCCCCCTGCCCGACGGCCTGCCGTGGCGGATCGGCATTCGCGACCCTCAGGCGCCAGATGCGCTGATTGGGACAGTCGCGTTGCACAATGGCGCCCTGGCGACGAGCGGGGACTACGAGCGGTTCATCGAGATCGACGGACGGCGCTACTGCCATATCCTTGATCCAGTAACCGGGTGGCCCTGCCGGAGACTGGCGTCGGTGACGGTCATTGCCCCGTCCTGCCTGATTGCAGGAAGCCTGGCGACGGCTGCGATGGTGAAGGGCAACACAGGCTCTTCATGGTTACAGCGCCAGGGCGTCCGCCACCTGGCTGTCGACAGTCAGGGCGGCATCAGCGGCACGGAGCCCGCGGGGGCCGCCGGGGTCAGGTGGAAATATTCAGCAGGCCCGTCGCCGCATTCGCCTGGGTTCCGGCCGGTTGCGGCGTCGCTCCGACGGATTGGTCAGCCCGCGGTGAAACCATGAGCTTGGACATTCCCGCCACGAAGTCAGCTTTCGACACGCTCCCCGTCCGGTTAGGATCGAGTGCCGCAAAAATCGCCGAAGCGCCCTGGTTGCGGAACACGGCGGGCGCATTGCCGCTTTGAAAGGCCTGACCGAACTGCGCCTGGCTAATGCTGCCTGAACCGCTTGTGTCGATCGAATTGAAGAGGTTCGACATTTTCTGTTGCGGCGGAGCGCTCGAACTCGCGCCGGAGATCGCGTGCATATCGCCGCCGGCCCCTATCCCTGAGACGCTCATGCTCATAAAGCGCGTGTCCTTCTTCCGCTCCAGAGTGACGGTTTTCGTCTGCTCAAATTGCTCTCCGTCCAGAGATTGGCGGAAAAAGAGGAACGAGCGGTAAATCGTCGGATGTTTTGTTCGCGGCTGCCGCGACACGTGGCGTTAGCGGATTGGCAACGTTTAACCAATAGCGTGCGGACGCGATTTCGTCGCGAGGGTCAAAGCGTAACCATGTCCAGGACCTGCAAGCCCGCCGGTATGGCCGAATGTGCGTTCCTACCGGGGATGTTGCCGGAGCCGATCTCTCAGGTGGGCGCGGACGGGCACCGCGCGCGCATGCGGCAGCGACTGCTGAAAGCTGGCCCGGATGCGCTGGCGGATCACGAGATGCTGGAGATGATTCTATTCATCGCCCTGCCGCGTCGCGATACCAAGCCGATCGCGCGGGAATTGCTGTCGCGATTTCGGACGTTTGGCGGTGTCCTCGGTGCGCCTGAGCGGGAGTTGCGAGACATCGAGGGCATGGGCGAGGCCGGCGCGGCCGCGGTCAAGCTGGTGCAGGCGGCGGCGCTTCGGATGCAGCGGCAGGAGTTGACGGGTCAGCCGGTGCTTTCGACGTGGGAGCGGTTGATGGATTACCTGACGGCAGCCATGGGGCATGAACGCACCGAACAATTCCGGGTGTTGTTCCTGGACGGGCGCAACAAACTAATCGCGGACGAGGTGCAGGGGACAGGCACGATCAATCATGCCCCCGCGTACCCGCGCGAGGTGGTCCGTCGCTGCCTGGAGTTGCACGCCAGCGCGGTTATCCTGGCACACAACCATCCGAGTGGGGACCCGGCGCCGTCGCGGGACGATGTGGCGCTGACGGCGGATATCGCACGCGCCGCATCGGCGATGGGGATTTCGGTGCACGATCACATCGTGATCGGGCGAGGCAAGTGGCTAAGCTTCCGGGCCGAAAAGCTGTTGTGAACTATCGGCGGTGAGTGACGGCCGAGGAAGTCAAGGTCGCCAGCTCTGCCTCGTGTTCGTAGTCCGGCATCAACCGGTCCAGCACCGGGTCTCGTCCGGCAGCCGGGTGGAAGTAGATTTCACTGTCTCCGTCGGGAAGATTGGCAAGCAGACAGCGGATCCGGTCGGTGGTCATGTGGCCGCTCCAGGCGAGGCCGAAACAGTAATCGTTGGTGGCGATCCCGGCGGCTCGGGCCTGGCGGCGGAGCAGGCCGGTCCAGTGATACAGCAGGTGGTCGCTCCATCCCGCGGGTGTTCCGCATCGCGCCATGATCGCGGGCGGTTCGGCGGGGATGCGGATGCGTTGCAGGCCGAACGTCCGGCCCTCCTGCAGCATCATAGCCCCGACCGTCGGATGCAGGTGCATGTGCTTGTGGGCGTTGGCATGGTCCAGGACCAGTCCGGTGGCGGCGAAGGCCGCGAATTGGGCATGGATCTCGGCCCGCAGTTGCCTGCGAACGCGCGGGCGAAAGCAGTAATTGAGGCCAAGTCTGAACTGGTCGGAGGGGAACTGGCCCGCACCGTCGACGAGATCGTGAATATCGGCCGGCGGGAGGACCGCCGGTCCTTCGATGACAACGAGATGCAGTCCGACCCGCAACGATGGGTTGGCGCGCGCGATGCGAACCGCATCGCCGGCGGCCGGGGCGGCAACCATGAGGCTGGCGGCCTGCAGGACGCCATCGCGATGGGCGCGTTCGATGCCTCCGTTCACGGCGTCGGTCAGGCCGAAATCGTCGGCCGAGAAGGTGACGGTCCGGCCGGTTTGACCAACGATCCGTTCGGTTGGCGACATTGGCGGAGGCTACCGGCTGGCAGGGGATCGGGAAAGGCGCAGCGCCGGGGCTATTTCGGATATCGTTCCAATAAACGAATGAAGTCTCAAGGCGGCTCGAGCATCGGCGCGGCCAGGATGTCGGGCCAGCGGGCCTGGCTGGGACTGGAAAAAACGATCCGAAGTCGGACAAGACGGGGCGGGATCGAATCATTCCAGCTGGACGTCCAGCCTCCACCGTGCGATGCGGGCCAGTATGACAGTTCGAGCCGATCGACGCCGTCAAGGAGTTCCGTTGTGGACGCCGGGAGGGAAGGACCGATTCTGATCGCATGGATATGCGGTGTCCATCGCAGCAAAAGGCGGTGTCCGTCAACGACAAGCGCGACATCAGCACGCTGGGCAGAGGGTCCGTTGTTTGCCGGTCCGTTGTTTGCCGGGAGCGGCACGATTGTGGTGAACGCGGCGGAACGCGCGCTACCGGCGAACGTCAGAGGCTCCCACTTCGAGCCTGGCTTGGCCTGTACGATCAACCGCCGCAGCGTCCGGTCGACGGCATCGAGATCCTGGGTACGTGCTACCAGCCTCGACTGCATGTTCCAGCCAAGCAGAACGAAGTGGCTGCCCTGTATCAGACCGAGAAGCAGGAGGCTGAGCACTGCCAGCGCAACGAGCACTTCCAGCAACGTAAAGCCGAAGGACGCTCGTTGCGGCCGCGATAAAGGCGCGGCACCCATGCAATCGGCTATGGCGTGATGTCATTCGCGCCGCAGTGGGGCTGCTTGAAGTCGTTAGGTGCCTCGCCCGCGGCAAGATATACGATGTTGTCGGAGTTGGGTGTGCCATCCAGCCCAGCGAGGTGGCGCATTCGATACGAAATCGCGTGGTCGGCGCAAGACGTATCGCCGCTGACTCCAAGTCCGCCGATCACCTTGCCACCGGAGTAGAGCGCGACTCCGCCGCCGAAGGTGATATCGCCGCCCGGCACGAACCCGATGCCGGTGCCTTGCGGGAGAAACCGGGGGTTGAACGGATTCGAGTCATTCAGGCCGTACAGCGATCCGCCTGGCTGTGTCGGTGAATAAAGATTCGCGGTCGAGAGCGCCAGCGCATCATTGCTGAATCCGTTCGCGGTGGTGGCCTTGGCAATGGCGATCGCGCGGCTGCCGGGCCATGCATCGCCAGTAACGATGACCGAGCAGAGCGTACCCACGCGATCGACTACCGCCGACCACATGCGGTTGGGCGAGAACAAGCCGCCATTATGGTCCGGCTCCTGCACAACGGTTGCGAGTTGAGCCTGCACATTGGCCACGGTAGTGCTGGGTATCTGGCAGCCTGATCGTTGATCATCATCATCCTGCCCGCCGCCCGCCTGGGCCAGTACTGTCGCCGGAAGTAGCAATGTAATGATCATGGTTGCTGCGACGATATGTTCGCGCATTTTTCCCTCCCCAAAGTCGGCACTTGGTATTGACACGACTTTTAGTAGGGCTGAGCGTGATGGCGGCACATGTCCAGTGACAATCCGCGGGTTCACATAATGCTTACCTCCGCATGCCCTGGGCTTCGGAGTTGCCAAGCATAGGGGACAATGGATACTAGCCATTTCTGGAGGAATCGTTGCCGAGCGGGCATGAACAAGACTGTAGAATTCTTACT
>DASYBP010000563.1:0-3528 GCA_036500715.1 Rhodopila sp. | reverse complement strand
GACGGAAAAGTTCTTCCTATTCCACGCGTGACCGGCGGGATGTCAGGCGGCGGCGGTTAAAGTCCAAGCATAAAGAGCTACGGCGTTCACACATTCTACTTGTTGATCGCCACTTGTGAATCGGTTGATGTATCGATTCTGTGATCCCGTCTTGAAGGGCGGGTCATCATGGTGGAACAGACTGGAGCGCTTGGCTATTTCGGGGATGCACGGCGAGCGGCCGTCGGCACGGAGCTGATCGAACGGGTTACGGCGACCGGATCGCTGGTGATCCGCAAGCTTGGTGAGACGCGTGCCGGCGAACTTGCGATCCACCGTTTTCTGTCGGCCCCATCGGTGACGTGCAAGGAGATGCTGGGAACCCTGGCGGGGCGCACCGTCACGGCGACCGCAGGGCGGCGAATTGTCGTTGCGCAAGACACCACCGAGATCAATTTCGCGGGCCGAGAGGCCAATCGCCGTGGGCTTGGGCCGGCCGGCGATGGGGTTTCGGCCGGTTTTTTCATCCATCCCCTGGTTGCCGTCGACAGCGAGACTGAGGCTGTTCTCGGTCTTCTCGACTCGCATATCTGGACCCGCGACGACGCGATCGAGACGGCACCACGCCGCAAGCGTGCGATTGAAGACAAGGAGAGCATCCGCTGGCTGAGAGGGGTCGAGCGGGCCGCTGAATTGTTGACGGATGCGGCGTCGGTCGTAGTTGTCGGCGATCGCGAGAACGACATTTACAGTTGCTTCGCCCGCCGCCCGGCGGGGGCCGATCTCATCGTTCGTGCCGCACAAGACCGCGCTCTGGTCGAAGACGCATCGTTGTTCGCTAGCGCGGCAGCTTGGCCTATATTGACGCAAATGCTGGTCAAAGTGGCGCCGCGCCGGGTTGGCGATCCCGGCCGGATCGCGACCGTGGCACTGCGTGCCGGCCCGGTCACGCTCAAGCGGCCCCGCAACGGGTTCGCCAAGACCGATCCCGAGACGGTGTCGATGACGCTGGTGGAGGCTCGCGAAATCAATCCGCCGGCGAACGAAGAACCACTGCACTGGCGCCTGCTGACCACGATCGAGGTTGGCGATGCCGCCGCGGCGTGCGAAATCGTGCGGCTATATCGCCTGAGATGGCGGATCGATATCGACCAGGCATGACGACTCTCAAGAATCAAGGGTTGATTGGTTGGTAATCCTCACTGGCGAAGGCAATCGGCGCCAGGGCGGCGGCGTTGCCCGGATCGTCTTCAAGTTGGCGATCGTGGTGGCGTCGGCGGTGACCAGCTTGGCAGAGCCGGCGCCGGCTTTGACTGAGCGGCTGAGCAGGCGCCCGCTCTGCACCCAGTTGTAGAGCGTTGGCTGCGGCACGCCGAGTTCTTCGGCCAGTTCGCGGATCGTCCATTCACCCGGCTGTCGCTGCGGAATTGTCCGAGGCCGGCGCAGCCCGGGTTCGATGACACCGGCAGTGGTCAGAAGCCGGCGTACCATCGAGGCGTTGAAGGTGTCGCGCCGCTTAGGCGGTCGCCAAGCTTCCTGGTTGAGGATTGCCGCGATGTCGGCGCACCCGTTACCCATCCGGTGCAGGTCAACCGCGCGTGCGAGCAGCGCGGCGTAGGTGCTGAGCGCCTTCACCCGCGCCACCGGGCGTACCAGCGTGTGAGTCGTCCGGCTTCCACCATGCCAGTGGCATTCCAGGCGGACCTGCTCACTGGCGTCGACCACAGTGAGCAGAACACGCTCAAGCAACAATCGTACGATGGTCTGACGTTCTCCACTGGTCGTCGTCGACGCCTGCCACAAGGCCGGCAGATCCGCCGTCAGTTGCCGGATCGCGGCCAGTTCCGCGGGACCAGGCGATTGCGGGCGTTCGCGCCGAAAGCGTTCGTGATCGGCGACGAGCCGCACTTGCTCGGCCAAAGCTTCCTCCCATTCGCGCTCCAGCGTCCGCGCCACCAACCGGTTCTCCGGTTCGGTGCTGGCGTAACGGCGACGCGCCTGGTCAACCTTGTATTGCGCGCGCTCCAGACGTTGACGCCACTGTTGCTCCAGGGCGGCGCGCTCGGCTTGCAGATCGGCGGCAATCGCTAGACTGGCTTCCAGTGCTGCCGGCTCCAATGCTTGCAGAACTATAGACGTTACTTGTGTGTCAACCGAAGCAGACTTCAGTGACTGGCAAAACGGCGCGCCGTAGCTCGAGTGTTGGCCAGCACATAGGTAGCGCGCCGCGTGGCCGTCGTTGTTGTACGTGGCGGTCATGCGCAAGCCGCACCGACCGCACACCACCAGACCCGACAGCAGCGCCGTGCCGGACCGCACCGGGCCGAGATGATCCGCTCGGTTGGCGCGCAGTTGCGCCTGATTGCGATCGAACTGCTCGCGGGTGATGTAGGCCGCCACCCGATCCGGCAGGAACACCTCGGCTTCGCCGGCACGCGGCGGACGTCGCCCGGTACCCGGCCGCCCCGGCTTCTGCCGCCGCCGATCGGTCGCACGCACGCCATAGGCGTAAATACCAGCGTAGATCGGGTTGCCGAACAGATTGTGCAGCGTCGGCCGGTTGGCGCGGCGCCATTCAAGTTCGCCCTTGCCCGGGCCGCCGGGTGTGCGCACCGGCATCCGGATGTCATGCTCGACCAGGTAGCACAACACCTTGCCAACGGTTCGGAACCGCTGGAACAGCGCGAACACTTGGCGGATTGTTGCCTGTGCCTGCTCGTCCGGGTCCAGCGCCACCTCGCCGGAGGGGCGTCGCACGTACCCCATCGGCACCGGCTTGCCGAGTTCGCCCCGCCGCGCCTTGGCGCGCCTGCCTTCCAGCATCCGTGCCTTGAGGATGTGCAGTTCCGCTTCCGACATCGTCCCCTTCAGCCCGAGCAACAGCCGATCATTGAAGTGGGCAGGATCATAGACCCCATCGACGTCGGCAATAAGCGTGTCGAACAGCGCGCAGATCTCCAGAAGCTGATGCCAGTCCCGGTTCGATCGGGCCAGGCGCGACATCTCCACGCCGAGCACCAGCCCGACGCGGCCGAGGCCGACTTCGGCCACCAGGCGCTGAAACCCGAGCCGGCCTTCGATCGTTGCACCCGACCTGCCAAGATCGTCATCGACCACCACGATACTCTCCCGCGCCCAGCCGAGATGAAAGGCGCGATCAACCAAAGCGTATTGCAGGCGGGTCGACTCCTGATGACGTTCGACCTGCTGAACCGTCGACTGACGGATGTAGACAATCGCCAAACGTTCACGATGCCGCCGAAAGATTTTCTCGGACAGGCCGCCGGACTGCTGCGGCATGAGATCCCCGTCCATCATCATCGGCTGCCTCCCCGATGGTCGGTTGTGCGGTCGACGGGGTGCGGATCTGACGCATTGCCATTTGGCCGAGTGCACGCACCAAGCCGTGCTGCCGTTCGGCCGGCAGTGTCTCCCAGACCGGACAGGACGACCCCTCGCTCATCGCGTGATCCAAGCCAGCGCACGACCGCGCGTAGCGCTTGGATGCCGAATCTGGGTGATTCGTCGAATCGTGTCAAATTATCAGCG
>DASYBP010000562.1:0-4932 GCA_036500715.1 Rhodopila sp. | reverse complement strand
CTGCTGCGACACCCCGCATTTCGCTGCGCCACGGTAGAACGTCGTAGCCAGCATCAGCCCGTTGGCCTTGGGCTCGCCGACCCGGACAACGACGGGCGTGCCATCACCATCTGCCTCCAGCACGCTGACGTCGTCCTCCATGGCTCTCGCCCGGTCCTCCGTAATGAGGTCCGCTGGCGATCCGTGTTGGGACTTCCTACCGGCCGTCAAGGCGGAATGAGGGATCAAGGACCCTGGGGTTTCGCCGGGGTGGAGCGCAGCTTCCCAATCCGTCGAGCGTAGCGCCGTGCTCGCGCTGTCCAGGACGCTGCGCGCCGGCTCGCGCCGGTGCCGCTGCGCGGCCTCCTGGACAGCGCTTGCGCGCGGCGCTCAGCCGAGGGGTGGTCGGGACGAAGGGATGGTGGCTGCAGTCGAACCAAGGGATGCCCGTCAGTAATCGGCTATAGCACCGCCGGTGTGCAGTGGTCGGGGTCGAACAGTGTGTGCCGCTGCAGCAGGACGCAGGCGACCCCGAGCAGCCGGTCAGCAACCCCGCGCAGGGCGCGGCCATACGAGTGGCCGCGCGCCCGTAAAGCCTCGTAGCGGGCACGGCTTTTGGGATCGTGCTGCACGGCGACGCGCGCCCAATGGAACACAGCCTCACGCAGCCGAGCCTGAGCGGCGTAGCGCATGACCACGACGCAGCTCTTGCCGCTGCGCTTGGTCACGGGTGCCACGCCCGAGAGGGTTCTGAGGGCGGGGTAGTCGCGGCGCGCGAGCGGGCCCGCGGCCTCGGTCAGCAAGGCAGCGAGCGTGACCGTGCCGACGCCGGGCAGCGAGCGCAGGATGGCAGCATCGCTGGGTCTGCCGTCGTTCCCGGCGGGCGTGCTCTCGGTCAGGGTCGCGCAGAGCTTCTCGAGCTTGCGCTCGGCTTGGTGGAACTCCTGGTTGGCCAAGCGCAGTCGGGCGACAAGCGAGCGCAGGTGCAGCACCGCCGCTTCAGTGACACCCGCGGCCACTGTAATCGCGGGCTGGCCCAGGATGCCGAACGCGGTTGCCGCATCGAACCTGCGGATGCGGTGCTGCCGAAGCAACTTGGCGAGGGTTGCCTCACGCAGACGCGTCGCCTGAGCCGGGGTTGGCGCCATGCTCCACAGCTCCAGGACCCACTCGGCCGCGATGTCGCCGCCGGCGAGCTCGAGCAGCTGCGGGTAGTAGCGCCAGAGCTGTTGGCGCATGCGATGACCCAGGCGCACGCGCTCCTGCTGCAGTTCCTCGGCGAGCCGCGACCACTCGCGCAGGGTTATCACACTCGGGTCGCCGACCTGCACGGGGCGGAACAGGTGCGGGTCGGTGCGCAGCCCTGAGGCGGCGACCCGGGCATCGCGCCGGTCGTCCTTGGCGCCAGCGACGCTGAAGCGGTCGCGCAAACGGTCGAGCTGCTTGGGGTTGATCGCGTGGACGGCGAAGCCGCGGTCAAGCAGCGCATCCACCACCGGCCCGTGCGGCACTTCAATCGCCACCGCCACTGTGTCCGGATTGCCGGCCACCAACAGGATCCAGTCGCAAAGTGCCGCCAGGCCCGTGCCACCGTGCGCAAACGATCGCTCGCCCACAACCGTCCCAGCAGCGTCGAGTAGGCAGGCGTGGTGCCGCTCCGAGCCCCAGTCAATGCCGGCAAACCACCGCGTCGTCTCGTCAACCATGTCCCTTGTCCTCCCGTGTCAACGAGCCACCACGACGCCTGCCGGCCCTGTACTGGCGCTCAAAGGCGCGACTTCCTACGGGGCATTCGTCGTGGCCAACCCGCCGGGGCACGTGTCCCATCATGGTGCTCGAGGCACGAGGTGGACGGTGGTCGCTCCCAGCGAACTGGCCCGTCTGGTCAGCTTAGGCCCCGGGCTGACCAGACGTCGCGACGGTACAGGGTGGACGGCCCCACGGCATCGCGTGCCAGAATTGGGGCTGCGAACGACCCAAGACCGGAGCCGTCCATGAGCCAGTATAAACGCATAGCCATCGACACATCGAAGGCCGTCTTCACCTTACACGGCGTTGATCAGCAAGACCGGCCGGTGCTGCGGACCAATCTCCGGCGCGCGCAGATGATCAGCTTCTTCGCCAAGCTTCCCCCCACCGAGATCGCTATGGAAGCCTGTGGCGGTGCGCACCATTGGGCTCGCGAGCTGAGCGCGTTCGGCCACGAGGTGCGTCTGATCCCGCCCCAATACGTCAAACCCTACGTCAAACGTGGCAAGAATGACCGTAATGACGCCGCGGCGATCTGCGAGGCCGCAGGGCGACCGGGCATGCATTTCGTGCCGGTGAAGTCGGTCACGCAACAGGCTCAGGGCATGGTTTTGAAGGTGCGTGAAAGCCTCGTCGGTCAGCGGACCCTGCTGATCAACACACTCCGCGGTCATGCCGCCGAGTTCGGCGTGATCGCCGGCAAGGGGATCGGCAGGATTGATTCGCTGCTGGCTGCCCTTGAACAGGAGGCCGCCATCCCATCGGAGGCCAAAGACATGGCCGCCCTTCTGGGCCAGCAGATCGCGGATCTCGACACCAAAATAAAACAAATCGAGGTCAAACTGATGGCGGCGCACAAAGCCAACGAGGTCAGCCAGCGCCTAGCCACAATCCCAGGCGTTGGCCCGGTGACCGCGCTGACGCTGGCGATCGAGATTGATCCATCGGCGTTTAAATCAGGTCGCCATCTCGCCGCCTGGGTCGGTCTGACACCAAAAGAACAGTCCACCGCCGGGAAGCAGCGGATGGGCGGCATCAGTCGGGCGGGCAATGAACGACTGCGCGTCTTGCTCGTCACGGGCGCGACTGCGGTGATCAAGGCGGCCACCAAGCCGGGCAGCAAGCAGATGACGGACTGGTTGCAGGCTCTGCTCGCGCGCAAGCCGCGCAAAGTCGTGGCCGTGGCACTCGCCAACAAGATGGCCCGGATGGCATGGGTATTGATGGCGCGCGGGGCGGTGTATCGGCGCCCGGTGTCGACGACCGCGGCAGCCCTGGCATGACCGACGCGGAACCTCAGGCGCGCTACCATGCCACGCCAATGTGCGGCACGCCGCTCATTCGCACTGGCCCGCCGGTCGACCGCGGTAGCCGGACCCAACGCTGGAACGATACAACGGTTGCAAAGCCAAGGCAGAACACCATCACGCGCATCATGGCCGACCGGCAGTCACCGGTCGACGCCTGAATCGCGCGTTGATGCCAGGGGTGAAAGAGCTGAATGAGATGACGATCGGTCGAACCGACGATCCAGAGAACCCGCTTGGTGCACAGGCTTGCGAAGTCGCATCCGTGTTTGGGACTGGATCGCGGATCCCATCTGGGCCAGCGGTCATGGTGCCGCGTCAACAAGGCCGGACACATGATCGCAATCGACCCGCCCGTCAGATTTCTCACTTTTCCCTTGCACCCAAGGGGCCGTCCACACATGCACCACGCTGTTGTCCAGGACAAGCACGCCCCCGACTTGCGCGTCAATCTGCTCCCGCCGACGGACAAGCTCAGGAAAACCATGAACGAACACCTCGTCCGGACACTCAACGAAGCGCGGCGCGTGCTTGTAGCGCATGTGGCCCAATAAGGGAAGTTCTTCCGGGTATTATCCGGGTCGTATTCCCCGCAGACCTTCGCCGGCAGAACCAGGTAGTATCCTTTCCACGGTTAGGCGCCAAAGCTTACCAGCACCAACCGCGACTGCGGCGTCAACCACTACGCCAACGGTGTCGACCGCGGGCGGGACCGTCCCGGTGCCGCCGAGTGCCACCGACCCGACCGTTCCGGTTTCATAGCATAGGCGCAGAAGGAACAAACGAGGTCATAGGCGGCGGAGGCTAGTCGCGCAGAGTACTGGATGCTTTCACGACTGCACTTTCAGCGAGGAGCGTGCAACGCGCGCAGTATCCGGCGGGAGGAGGGCACATGGAACGGTCTAGCAGCACCTTCAGCGTGCGCGAGACGCATGGCATCCTTTTGCGGCCGGACAATCGCATCCATGCCGCGAGTGAGGGGCTTGGCTGGTCCTCCCTCTACGCCTCCGCCCAGAGAGAGGCGCCCTACGAGGGGTCGTTTCGCGCCGTTCGCGACCATCTGATGATCCTTCACCTCGACGGCCCCGTCGCCGTTTGCCGTGTTCACGGCAAGTGTCAGGAACGGCGCACGGTAAGGCCGGGCGGCTTGTTCCTCCTGCCTGGCGGCCTGGATTACGGTGTGCGGTTCGAGGGCGGCATCGAGAGCGTGCACGTCTATCTGCGCGATGCGGTGCTGCGCGAGGTGGCCGCAGAGCTCTTTGGCGGTGATCCTGCACGAATTGAACTTGTGCCCCGCATCGGCAACCACGATCCCCTAATCGAGCAGCTCGCGCTCGGCATCCGTGAGGCCCTGACGGACCCGGATCCGGCGTCTGCGGTCTACGCGGATCAGCTCGCCCGCACGCTCGGCGCACGGCTTCTCCGTGCCCACTCCAACCGTAACCCGCAACCCGCTAAGCCGCCGCCGCGGGGCGGCTTGACGCGCACCCAGCTCGCGCGCGCGATCGAGTTCATGGACGCCAATCTCGACGACCGGCTTGCCCTCGGCGACATCGCCGGAGCGGTCGGCCTCAGCCCGGCGCATTTCATCCGGCAGTTCAAGGCCAGCACGGGTACGGCTCCCCACCAGTACCTTGTTCGGTTGCGCTTGGAGCGAGCAAAGTGCTTGCTGCGCGAGACCGACCGCTCAATTGCGCAGATCGCATTCGAGTGCGGCTTTTCCCACCAGGAGCACATGACGCACTTTTTCGGCCAGATTGCCGGAACGACCCCTGCGGTCTTCCGGCGTGCGGTCCGCAAAGTTGCGCAGTTCGTCGTGCCCTCGACAGAACCGGGCCGCCGATCGGTGACACTTGAAGCCGCGCATCGGTCGGTAGCGGCCCCCGAGGCCCCGGTG
>DASYBP010000561.1:0-7080 GCA_036500715.1 Rhodopila sp. | reverse complement strand
CCACCGTCACGTAGTACGGCAGTTCGTCGTTATACGTGTCACTGTCGTACAGAAATCCGCCGTGCTCATGAACCAGGCGGCGGGTGTTCGCGCTGGGCCCATAGCGGCAGTACCAACCGGCGGGCGCAGCGCCCATGGTGCGGCGTAGACTTTCCACCGCCAAGGCGATCTGCCGCCGTTCCTCGTCCTCGGACAGCAGATAGTGCTCCACCCAGCGCCAGCCATGACAACAGACGTCATGCCCAGCCTCGCGCAGGGCGGCCGCGATCGCCGGCTGCTGTTCCAGCACCATGGCGCAGGCAAATGCTGTCAGCGGCAGCTTGCGGCTGCCGAACATGCCGAGAATGCGCCAGATGCCAACCCGGCTGCCGTACTCGAACATCGATTCAGCCGCCAGGTCCCGCCCGCCGCGCGGTATCGGGCTGTCGCCCATCTCGGTCAGCGTCGCTTCGGAAAAACCGTCTCCGTTGCCGATCGAATATTCCGAACCTTCCTCAATGTTCAGCACAAAATTCAGCGCCAGGCGGGCGCCATTTGGCCACTTCGGATCAGGCGGCGTGCGGCCGTAGCCGATCAGATCGCGAACCCCATTTTCCGGATACATGCCCAACCTCGCTTCGCCCATTATTTAGAACTGCTGCTCTTCGCGGCCCCGCACAAGCTGCGACAACGTGACCGCAAGCACCAGGGCGCCACCATAGAACATGTCCTGTACGAAGCTGCTGCCGCCCATGAACACAAGTCCAGTGATCCCGACCACCAAGAAATACACCGCCAACGCCGAACCCCAGGCATTGAACCGTCCCGGCGTGATACTGGTGGAACCAAGGAAGGCCGCGGCAAATGCCGGCAGCAGATAGGATACGCCCGATACCGGATCCGCCGCACCCTGGGTTCCCGCGTACAGCACGCCGGCCAGCGCTCCCATGAAGCTGGAGACAACCAGGCAACCGCGACGCACCCGATCCGTATTGATACCCGACAAACGGGCGACCTCGCGTCCGCGCCCGACGAACAGCATCTGACGACCGATCGCGGTATACTCGAACACATACCAGACCAGGATGCACAGCAGCAGAGCGTAATAGAATTCCAACGGTATGCCCAACAGCCGATCGACGATCACCCAGTTCATCAGCCAGTCGGAAATTCCACTGATGGTCATCGAATCGCTGACATACAGCGTCAGGCCATGCAGGAAGGTCCCTGTGCCCAACGTTACGATCAGCGAATGTATCCGGAAGACGGTGATGAAGAAGGCATTTACCGCACCGACTACGATCCCCATCGCCAGCGCCGCCAATACTGCCAGGCCGATCGGCCATCCGTCCTGCCCATTCAGCAACGCCACCATCATCGCCGAAAGCGTCATGACATAAGCGATCGAGACATCGAAGTCGTTCGCGGTCAGCGGCACGATCAGACCCAGCGTCACCACGACCAGCACAGCCTGCGACCCCAGGATGGTCGACAGGTTGGACCAGGTGAAAAATGTCTCCGGCCGCAGCACGCTGAACACGATGACCAGCAGGATCAGAGCAGCGATCAGCCCATAGCGCTCCGCCAGATCGATAAAGCGCGGTTCGTGCTTTTGCGTGGCTTTGCCCGCGGCCGTTTCAGCCGCAGCGGTCGGGGTCATGCGGCAAGCCGATAGCAGCACTCGGTGATGGCATGCTTCGACAGCCCTGGCGACGTCAACTCGGCGGCAATCCTGCCATGCCCCAGCACCACGACTCGGTCGCAGATCGCCGCCAATTGTTCGGCGTCGGAACTTGCGCACAGCACGCAGGCGCCGGCGGCAGCCGCGTCGCGGATCGCCTGATACACCGTTTGCCGGGCGCCCACGTCAACCCCTTGGGTCGGTTCGTCCAGCAGGATCAGCTTCGGGCTCAACTGCAGCCATTTGGCCAGGATGACCTTCTGCTGGTTGCCGCCGCTGAGCGACGACAAGGGCAGCATCGGCCGATTTGGCACGACACCAAACCGGTCCCCTAACCCGCGGCTAGCCGCCAGCATCGCGCCACGCCGAAGCAGCAACGGCCGGAACCGGCTCGCCAGCGCCGGCAGCGTGACGTTGTCCACGATCGGCAGCCCACCGACACCGCCCGCAACCGGCCGGTCGCCGGGGATCAGCACCAGCCCGGCCTTGATCGCCGCCGCCGGTGTGAGTGCCGGCAGTTCGGTCCGCTCCGTCCCCAGCAGCAACGTGCCGCTCCGCGCCCGCAACGCACCATAAACCAAATACGGCACCTGCTCGTAGCCTGAGCCCAGCAGGCCGGTCAGCCCGACCACCTCCCCGCGGCGCAGCGCCACCGAAACCTGCGAGACCTGCCCGCCCGCCAGGTTTTCGATCGTAACCTCAGCGCGGTCGCTGCCAGTCGCAGCCGACTGCGACGGACCCGCGATGAGTTGACGGCCAACGATCATCCGCACGACCGAGTCCCGCGTGGCATCTGCCGTCGTCAGCACCCCCGCCACCCGTCCATCGAGCAACACCGTCGCTCGGTCGGTGATCTCCAGCACCTCGTCGATGTCGTGCGAAACGAAAATTACGCTGGCGCCACCAGCGACAACGCGACGCACCAAGGTGAACAGCCGGTCCACGTCCGTCCGTGGCAGAAACGGCGTCGGCTCGTCCAGGACCAGCACGCCATGGCCAATCCGAGCGTGGCCCGCAGCGATCTCTTCCACCGCGCGGACAATCGCCACCAGCGCACGCTCCACCGAGGACAGACGCGACAGCGGCACCTGCGGATCGATATCCAGACGGTATCGTTCGAACAACCGGCGCGCGGCCGACTGTTCCCGCGCCCAGTTGATCGCCCAGGGACGCGCAATCCCCCCGCGCCCCGACAGACGCGTCAGCAGCAGGTTCTCCAGCACCGTGACCGGCGGGATCAGTCCGAGATGCTGGTGAACGAACGCCACCCCGAACGGCCGCACACCGCCCGGCGGAAGCGGCAGCGGCACGTCCTGGCCGGCGATCGTCAGCGCCCCCCCCGGATCGGGCGCGTGAAATCCGGCGAGGATCTTGATCAGTGTCGACTTGCCCGACCCGTTCTGCCCAAGCAAACCATGCACCTCGCCGGGCGCGACCGCGAAATCAACCGCGCGCAGCGCCTGTTGGCCGCCAAACGTCTTGGACAGACCAGTAAACGCCAGCGCCGGCGGGGTCACTTCAGCTTCCAGAGCTTGGCATAGCCGTCGATGTAGGCGTCGCCGTATCCTTGCGACAATTGCGGCGGTTTGCCCGCGTCGTCGGCATTATGGCTGTCGAAGATGTAGAAGGGAATCTTCGGGTCGGCCGCCTGTGGCAAGCCGCACAGGATCCGCATCTCGGCGTCGATGATGGCGTCGCCGATCCAGTCGAGGTTTTCCCCGATATCCATCTGGACCTTCCCTTCCTGAATAAGGCCGAGGACGAAGGGCGTGCCGTTGAATGCATCGATCTTGACCCGCTGCGTGGCGTTCGCGCCGATCACCGCCGGAACCACGAACTGCGACATGCTGTCATAGATGACTATGATGTAGTTCACCGTCGGGTCGCTCAGCAGCGCCGACTGCACGTTCGGGGTGATCCTCGTCCCCCAGTCGACCACCGGAACATTCATCACCTTGGTCTTGCAGTGCTCACAATGCTTCAATTCCGCGTTGATCCCGGCCATCATGCTGTCGGTGGACAACGGGCCGGTCGAGATCAGCACCAGGGCGTTCATGTCGCCCTTGGCTTGCACGACTGCCCAATCCACGAGCATCGCACCCGCCTTGAAGTAGTCGATCGGGATGTCGGCATCGGCGTCCTTGCGGACGAGATCGGATTGCTCCTTCCCGTTGTAATGCGATGGAACGACCGGAACGCCCGCGGCTTTCGCCGCCCGCACCTGCGGCACCAGCACGCGCGGATCGGTTCCCGCGAGCAGATCGATCAGGCTCGCCTTCTGGTTCATGGCGGCGTTCATGCCCTGCACCCATTGCGAGCTTTGCCCCTGGTTCTCCCACGTCGTGAACTTGAAGCCGACCTTGGCGGCCGCGGCGGCCATCGCCTTCTCGATGTTGGCAGTGAACGGGTTGGCCGACGAGACGGGGATACTGAAGATCGACTTGCCGGCCATACAGGCCTTCGCATCAAACGCCGGTCCAGCCGCCACGAAGCTCGGTTTGTCATAAAACGGCTTGAGCTGCGCCTCGAAATAATCCAGACCCTCAGCGAGGGCGCGACCGCAGGTCACGACCGCCACAGCCAGGGCAAAGGCTGTGGTCAACCAGTGTTTCATTTTGTTGTCCCCCGTCATTCTACGCTGTTTGTACAGCCTTGCTGACGCAAAAGCCATGCCAGCGGCAGCCGATAGAATCATTCCGAACACAGGTATTTGCGGGCACGTCGGTGCCGGGCCTGCCTCGGCGGCAGATGCCGAGGCAACTTCGCCACTCGATCGTGTCATGCCCAGTTTGCGCCTTTCGCCCTGCTGCTCGTCGCTGGGCGGTTCTCGACCGCAATTACCGGCCAAGCCATCGCCCGTTCGACCCGTCGGTTGCAAGTCTTGAAGCCGCCCCAAGGCACACGCAATATGCGCACGTTGCTTTCCTGGCTGTGACCCGGATGATAAACTAACCGCCCTTCGGCCTAGTTTGAGAAGATCCAGCGCCATGAACATGAAATCTGTCACACGCCGAGCATTTATCATGGCGGGGTCCGCCGCTCTGGCAGGGTGGACCATGCCGGCGCGCGCCGACGCGGGTTCACCGGGGGTCGCCCCCATACGGCAACTGAACGACACGTTGCTGCAGATCATGAAGTCCGGTGCCGGAACGCCGTTCCCGCAGCGTTTCAATATGCTGGCGCCGGTAGTCGATCGGGTGTTTGATCTGGATGCGATTCTACGCGCGTCGATCGGACTGGAATGGTCGTCGCTGCCGCCGAACCAACAAGACATGCTGCTGCCGGTGTTCCGCCGCTACACCATCGTGTCCTACGTTAACAACTTCAACCACTACGACGGTCAGCGCTTCACCGTGGAGCCGCAAACGCGACCGGCCGGCAACGGGCAACAGATCGTCCTTACGCGGATCACCCCCCAATCGGGCGACGGCCATGAACTCGACTACGTCATGCACGACACCGGTCGCGGCTGGCGCGTTGTAGATGTCCTGGCGGACGGAACGATCAGCCATGTGGCGGTGCAGCGATCCGACTTCCGCCATCTTCTCGCCCGCGGCGGCGCGCTGGCCCTGGCGAAAAGCCTTGACAGCAAGTCACTCGATCTGTCGGACGGTATGAGCTGACCGGCTGACCCGGTCAACCACTGCGCAGCACATCCCGCGCTTCCGCCGCGCGCGCTGTCCTCGCCCCGACCAATCCCAACGCTATTGGGGCGGGCGTTGGCAGCCCGTCAGATCGAATTCCGCCGGCCCGCTGGCCCACGCTGCCGTGGCGGTCTGTCGGGAAATGGCGAACGCGATGACCAACGTCCTTGCCCTCAACCGAGTGCTGCTATCGACATCTTCACTGTCGAAAGGACTTGACGCAGCACCGAAGGACGCCAGGGCGATCTGTCGACGGTGCGCATCCCCGTGACCGTGGGCGCGATCTTCGGCCGGTCGCCGTTGCTCGACAGCGACGACCTGGTGCATTCGTCAGTCGTGCACGAAGCCCGCCTGACGGTGTCGTCTGACGCGGGCACGCCCCAGGTCCGCGGCACGACGCTGCTTGACGGTGCCGCCCGCATCACGCTGGACCGCCCGATCGACGTCATGGTGCCCGACTGGACGCCGCTCACTTTCTACGGCCTGTCGGCCGACGGGCGGCGGGTCAAGTTGCAAAACCTGCCGTCGCACGACGCCGACGCGGACTTGAACGCTGAATGGGTGCTCGACTGATCGGGCTCGATGGATGACCCCGCTGTTAGCGGTCCCATCGTCGATGGCGCGACGGGCATTTTGCGCAAGCAGCGCCGCGGCGCACAATCGCCGGCATGGAGATCATCGCCCGGTGGGGCGAGATTGTGGAATCCGGGGAGCCGGTTATCGGTTCCGGCGATTGCCGCTTCATCGGCGCGATCGCCGCCGCGCTGGCCGTCCCGCACATGCAAGAGGAAGTGGCCGCCTGCTTTGCGGAACAGCATGGCATTGTCTGCCACCTGACCAGCCTTGTGCGAATCGACGAGGTCGCCGAGGCGCAGGACACGTTGCTTGCCCAGCGCAGGGTTCCGCTGATGAGCCGGCCGGGCGCTGATCCTTTTAACGCCTTCCAGGGCGCCGGGAGTGCTCTCTTCCCCGGGCTCCCCAGCGGGGCCCTCTCGGAGACTGCCAGTCTGCCGGCTCATCTTTCCAGCCGTGGTGGTGGGCTCAGGGAGCACGTTGTTTCGGGTCGCTTGAAGCCCCGAAAGTCGCTCGGGAACCGTGCGGAAAATTCGCTGCGCGGTTTGATTTCCATCCTCGAGATGACGCTCAAAGAGTGGGTCGGGCGGATTGAGTGGTCCGACGCCGAGGCGCTGCGGCAGGGCGACACCACTGCCCTGCCCCCACAATGCGCACTTTGATCAACATCGCCGCCGACACGAGCGCGGGGACAGAACTCGCGCAGGCCCTGGGGTCAGTGCCGTGGCCGTGGTCGTTTGCTGCTGGCGAGGGCATCGGCGGACACCGACCGCAACGCGGCCCGAGTTTTCCGTCCCGTGTTGGGCAAGGCGGACGCGGCGAAGGTCGAAGCCGCGGCGAAGGCGGCGGCCTTAGCTTAGCGGGTCTCCGGCGCGCACGCCAAGGGTGTCTGGCGCAGAACGACAAGGCAGCGTCGAAATCTATGCCGGGGCGGTGGCATTGGCCCGCCGGGTCATGTAACCCAGGTATTTGTTGCCATTCTGATTAACAATTTCATAGGTATAGTGGACCGTTATCATTTGGTTACGGGTTTCAGGCGTGATGAAAAACAGCGCATGTGTTGGTCGTCGGCGCTTAAGTAAAGCGGTGGCGCGGGTGGCAGTGCTTTCTTCATTGTCGTGGGTGACGTATGCGGGCGGGGGAAAAGCGAAGGTCATTGCGTTCATGTCTGGCAATGACCTTTGTGAAAGCTGTGCTCCCCAA
>DASYBP010000560.1:0-5869 GCA_036500715.1 Rhodopila sp. | reverse complement strand
CGGGCTCGCTCGGGAAAGCCGCCCAGATACCCGCCATAACGCTTCACGCCGCCAGCGTACTTGCACCGCGCCAGTAGCCAGACGTCAGTGATCGGGCGATAGCTCACGCCCTGTGCAATATCGGATCATGTTTGGCCGCGACCTCGCCGCCTGGCTGGCGAAGTCAGGACAAGTATCCGAAGCTGCGCACCTGCCGCGGGCGCACCATGAGCATATGAAATCCACCAACATGCTGGAGCGGCTGAACCAGAAGATCAAACGCCGCACGCACGTGGTGCGGGTCTTCCCCAACGCGGAGAGCTGCCTGCGGCTGGTGCGTGCCCTGGCGGTGGAGATACACGAGAACTGGCTCGAAACGATCCGCTACCTGAACATGGACCATTTACGGGAGCACAGGAAGCAGATGATGCGGCAGGCCGCATGAGGTTGGCGCGCCCGGCCAGCACGAGCGTGGCGTCGTGCTCACAGCCGTCAAGACTGCTTCTGCCGCTTCCCGCGGTGGCATGCGCCAGTCTTGACCGCTGCTCTGCTCGGCGCACTCCGATGATGCAGGCCGGGGCAAGGAAACGGCTCTCCGACCGAGCAAGGAAACTCCCCAAGGTCAGAAAGGAGGTGGTGTCACCGAAAATCTGTTGACACCAAAAACCCCGTACAAGTTCTGGCCATTTCGAGGAAGCTCCGTCGGATCGCGTCGTCGATCAGGCGTTGCGGCTCGCGCATCTGTGGCGGCGACTGGCCGAATTCCGCTACCTTGGTTTCGTGCTTTTCGCGTAATTGCCGTTTTGTCGGCGATAGGCCTCGAAGCTGAGCCGCAGCAACTATTGAGCTTCAGCCCATTTTAGGTTCGTAAACGACGGCCGTGACGAAATCTGACGATCGATGTACGTGTCAATGCTTTGGCGGGCGGGATCAACATCGGCCATACGCGCCCGGACCGTCGATAGATCGGAACCTGGTCGAGCCGATCGACATAGCATAACGCGCGGATCCTGAGGAATACGCCGGCATCCGCCCGCTACTGTCCTCGGTGCTTTCGAGTCAGTAGCGCATCAAAATTGGAAAATCCGCGTGGTTCAGCATGAACTGGGTCACTCCGCCATAGACTAGGTTGTGGAGCGAGCTATTAGCATAGGCGCCCATGACGAGGAGGTCGGCCCTCAGCTCATGGACTTTAGCGAGCAGCGCTTCGCCGAACGCTCCCGTGCCGACGGACGTGAGATGCATCTCAGCAGACACATGGCGTTCCGCCAGGACCTCCGGGATGCCAGGGGTTGGCGTCCCCTTGCGTAACCCCGCCAGCAGGAACACATGATCCGAAGTCGCAATGTAACGGAGTGCGGGTAGCACGGCTTTGGCGGTATGGGGGTCCTCCCGCCACGCGATCGCAACACGATCCAAAGTTCTCCGTAGCCCCGCCCGGCGGGACTACCAGGACGGGGCGGTCAGTCTTGAGCAGCGCCGCCCGGAAGGCTTGCCGGGCTGAGCGATCATCGTTTTCGACCGGGCGGGCGATTACGACCAGATCGGCACGGCCCCCTCGCTCTTCCACCGTGCCGGCGATGTCCTGCGGCACCGCGTGCCAGCGTGGGTCAAACATCGCCGCACGGCGGTCTGCCAGCCACTCCTCGTAAGCCGCCTGCACAGCGAGAGATGCCGGCTCCGCCACCGCCAACACATTGATACGCGCCCCATTCGCCAGCATCGCTAGCTCGGCTAGTCGCAGCGCCGCACGCAGCAGGTGGGCGGCAGTGTCCAAACGCTGCAACACGACAAGGACCACTTCGGACATAAACGTGGCCTCCTCAACGACGCATCAGCACTGGCAGGTCGGCATGTCCAAGTATGTAGCGCGTAAGGCCGCCGAGGATGAATTCGCGCAGCGCACTGTGCCGATAGGCCCCCATAACAAGCATGTCGCCGGCTAACTCGTGGGTCTTGGTCAGCAACGTCTTCCCAAACGCCCCCTTGCCGATCGGCAGCACCTGCAGTTCCGCTTCGATGCCGTGCTCCAGCAGGATATCGGGCACAACTGGGCGCGGCGAACCCTGCCGTTCGCCCGCCAGTACCAACACCCGTTTCGGCGCGTGGCGGCACCGCAGTGCTGACAGCACCGCTCGGGTCGCCTGCCGATCGTCGCGCCACGCTATGGCAACGCGCCGGCCGAAGGGAACGGGCGGACCTGCGGGCACAATCAGCACAGGGCGATCGGTCTCGAACAGGGCCGTATAGACCGCCTGCTGAGCCGGATGCCAGTCATCCCCACCGGGAAACCGCAGCACGATCATGTCGGCTCGAGGCCCCCATTCCTTGATGGCGCCATCGACAAGGCCTTCGAGGTCCCACCAACGTACGGAGAGCGTCTCGATGCGACGCTCGGCCTGCCACTGATCGAACGCCGCCCGCAGCGCACTGGCACGCGCTCGTTCGCGTTCCCTCACGAGTGTAAACTGGCGCTTTGTGAGGACTTCCTCGCTGGGCAGAATAGTAGCCTCGGGCGGCGTGCGGACCACAAAAACATCGATCTGAGCGCCGCCCATAAGCTCCGCCAAGCGCTCGGAGGCGACCAGCAAGCCGGATGTCGTCCCGGGTTGTTCAAGTAACGTCAGGATCACGCCGGACATGGCCGCCGTCCTTTCTCCCACCATTCGCGCTCGAGCGCTGGACTGAATGGGCTTGTATCACCGGCACATTGCCAGATCTTGCCTTCAAGTCCAATTTTACCCTGTGTTTTGCACCGGCGCGTCTGACGCCCGGCACGAACCTGCTGGCCTTCTGCATCGGGGTTGGCTGGATACTCCGCCGCCTGCCAGGGGCGGTGGTCGCCCTGCTGGCGGGCTCGATTCCCTGTACGCTCATGGTCGTGGTCGCCACGGCCTTGTTCGACACTGGCAGGACAACCGTTGGGTACAGGCGGCTATTCATGGCGCCATAGCCGCTGCCGTCGCGATCAGCGTTAAGACCTGCTGGACGATTGCTCACCCTCATTTCACGGGAGCGGCCCGAGTCCGCATCGTGCTGATCGCCGCCGTGGCCTTCCTGCTTTATGTCGGTCTGGGCGTTCCCGCCATCGAAGTCCTGCTGGTCGTCGGGGTGGTCGACGCGTTCCTGCCGCCGGTGAGAGCATGAACGTTTTTCTTCTCTACGTGCTGCTGTTGAAGGGCACGGTGACGGCCTTCGCTGGACTGGCATCGTTACCTGTAGTACAGGATGCGCTCGTCATCCAACGCCATGTGCTGACCGATACCCAGCTAAATGAGGCAGTCGTCATCACGCGCAGCGCGCCGGGGCCTGTGGGTCTACATCGTCGCGTCCGCTATTTCGCGATCGGGGGGTGGTTTGCAATGATTACCCCGGCGCTTCTGATTATTCCTCTGGTGCACTTTGTCGGCGGCCAAACGGAACACCTGAGGGTCAAGGCGATCCTGCAAACCATCGTCGTCGCAAGTGCGGGATTGCTGGCGGCCGCCATTCCATTGGCGCGGGACGCTCTGACTAATCCGATCACAATTGCAATCGCTGCCGTGTGTCTGGTTCTGCTGCTTACGACGAAAATAGATACGCTCTGGATCATACTGGCCGCTGCCGTGATCTCGCTGACGGCTTCACCATTGGGTGTTCTGACGAGCGTTCCCTAGGGCGGGGCTGTTTACGCCATCCCAAGCGCAGAAAACCACCGGTTGATACACGGCGAAACATTCGATAACGACGGGCAGCATATTGCTATCCGTCCGTGCATCCGCGCATCTATCTTTGGCTACCAAACCCGCCCGACGTTTGGGGCCCAATCGAACTCTCAGTTCCGTTGCTACCGGAACCCCACGGACGCAAACGGGGATTTGGCGTCGATGGTTCTCTGCGCCGCTGTCGAGGCAACCGGCATCTGCTATGACCGCATCGACCATTTCAACGATAGTCCATCCACCAACCACGCCCTGGTCATGCGCGCCCGGCGAGTTCGCGCTCCTCTTACGAAAGGGGTAACCCGGCCCGCCGGCTGGCCCCGCCCCCTCAGCGGGGTATCATCTACGGCATCCGGTCACAGGCGCGCCCAACCATAGGGGTGACATTGGCTCCCATCCGCGGCGGTTCGGGCCCGATTTGCGCCCTCGGGCTTCCCACCAGCGCGCGAAGCCCGCGCTCAGCGGCGGTTTCCTCTTCCTTGGTGGTTAGGTGACGCAGCAGGCCGTCACGCTTCAGCACGAATTTGCGCATGTCCTCCGATACCCGCTCCAACAGATCCGCCTGACGCAGCAGGACCGCGCGGACAACGTCCGGATTGGGCAGCGCGGCGATCACCAGCGGCAGGTGAGGCATGCAGATCGCCGACAGCGCCCGGAGCGCGCCTTGCGGATCCCGCATCAGCCGCCCAGCGGCGTTTTGCGCGGCCGTCCGGGCGATCTTGCATGCGGGGCAGCTTTGGGCCGTCGGCAGCGCCGTCTGGACGGCCTGGCAGGCCAGGTGTCACCAGAACCCTTTGCCGCCATCGTTCGTGGCCGCGCACGCTTTTGCCGCGAATGTCTGCGAGCGGATTTTCACGCATTACAAGCGGGAAGAGGACGGAGCGATGAACAGCGGGAAGCTTGATGAAGAGCTCAGTCGAATGAGCGACATCGCCGCTCACGCAGTCCCCAATTCCCTTGTTTTGTTCAACGAATCTTTCGCGGCCACAAACGAGCGCGAGGGCCCGGAGATCGCCCGCCAGGTCGCGATCGCCCTGATGGAGCGCCAGATCAAAATCTTCTTCGTCACCACCAATACGAATTCGCGCATGGCCTGGATGCCAGCAACCTACCGAACATCGCCTATCTGCGGGCGGAACGGCAGCAGGACGGGAGACGAATCTTCAAGGTTACGGAGGGGAAGCCGCAGTCGACAAGCTACGGCGAAGATCTCTACCACCAGATCTTCGGGTCCGACGGCGCCAAGGCGGTTAAGGAATACGTCTCCCCCTGAAGCAGCTTCCCGCTCGGGAACCCGAACTGTGGGTGGAAATGATATGGGATCCCAGATGCATATTCTGCCAGATCGTCGCCGATACCAAACGGTGCGTATTAATGGCGGAGGACGAGGCAGCATTGGCCTTCATGGATATTCATCCGGCCAACGACGGCCACTGCCTTGTGATACCACGACAACATTTTCCGACAATCCTGGAAACACCTCCCGAGATCTTCGCTTCCGTCGGGCGCCTCATGGTTCGGGTGGCGCGCGCCGTGCACGCAGGCCTCCAGCCACCCGGACTCAGTTTGGTTCAGGCGAATGGCACGGCTGCCAACCAGACCGTTCCCCATTTGCACATCCATGTGCTGCCGCGTCAGGCCGGTGACGGGCTTCTGCTGAACTGGGCTCGGACCTTCCCGGGGGGATCCGGTCCGTCTTGCGGATATTGCGGACCGAATCCGCCACCACCTGAGCGCGGGGTAATCCGTTTGCCGACGGCTTATCGCAACATGTAAGCGGCCCGGCCTGAAGCCAGTCTTGACAATTTGCAACGCTGTTTCGTAGAAACGCGTGGTGGCGATGGAGTTCGCCCTTAACCGCCCTCAGGGCTGATGACTCCTCCGTGATCTCTTTGGAGATGTTGGAGGCGCATATGCAGACCGAGGCGTCCCGACAAGCCAAAAATCGCATAACGGATGTCCCCGCTGACAGCACGCGTTGCCGCGCAGCAGCGTGGCGGTGACCGCGCGCGACATCGTTCTTCAGATTGCGCAGGTTTTGACAACCTTGCTGCTCGCGCCGCTCGTTCAGGGCATCATTCTCCAGTTCGAGGAGCGCGTGCAGCGCGCGCAGGGACCCGGCATTTTCCAGCCCTACCGGGACCTGTGGAAGCTATTCCACAAACAGATCGTTGTGCCGGAGACAGCTT
>DASYBP010000559.1:0-2924 GCA_036500715.1 Rhodopila sp. | reverse complement strand
CGCATGAACCTGATGGAGGCCAAGGTCGCCGAAGCCGGCGCCAGCGGAACATCGGTCACGCTGGCCGCCGGCGCTCGCATCGCGGTTCCCGTCGAAGCCGAGGCGGTGCGGATCGGCGATACCGTCACCCTCGGCATCCGCCCCGAAGGCCTGCGGATCGATCCGTCCGGTCCTGTCGCCGGCACCATCGCCTTGGTGGAGCGGCTCGGTGGGCTGACCCTGCTGCACGTGACAGCCGAAGGCGATCAGCCGATGACCGTGCAGATCGAGGGCAGCGACGCGACCCGGGTGCACGACCAGGTCCGGCTGGCGGTGGAACCCTCGGCGTGCCACCTGTTCGACAATGCCGGTCAGGCACTGCCGCAACTGGTTCGCCATCCGCTGGCCGCCTGATCGCCGGTCAGGGTGTTCCTCGGCCTCGATTTCGGCACGTCCGCGGTCAAGGCGCTGCTGGTCGACGACGCTCAGACCGTGCTTGCCAGCGCCACGGTGCCGCTGGCCGTGCAGCGTCCCGCCCCGGGGCACAGTGAGCAGGATCCCCATGCCTGGTGGCAGGCCACACTGGATGTCGTGGACTCGCTGGGCCGTGATCACACCGCTTCATTGTCGGCTGTACGAGGCATCGGCCTGTCCGGCCAGATGCACGGTGCGGTCCTGCTGGACGAAGCCGGCACCGTCCTGCGCCCCGCGATCCTGTGGAACGACGTCCGTTCGACGGCCGAATGCGCCGAACTCCAGGATGCTGTCCCGACGTTGCGGCAGATCACCGGCAACATCGCCATGCCCGGCTTCACCGCCCCCAAACTGCTGTGGCTACGCAAGCACGAGCCGGCCGCTTTCGCGCGCGTCCGCACCGTTCTGTTGCCAAAGTCCTACATTCGCTACCGCATGACCGGTGAACGGATCGAAGAGATGTCGGACGCGTCCGGCACGCTCTGGCTCGATGTCGACGCGCGAGACTGGTCTGACGTGGTCCTTGCGGCCACCGGTCTGTCCCGCCAGAGCGTGCCACGCCTGGTCGAAGGCAGCGCCCCGGCCGGCACGCTCCATCCCGACCTCGCCGCCCGCTGGGCCATGGTTCACCGACCGATCCTGGCAGGCGGGGCAGGGGACAATGCCGCCGGCGCTGTTGGGCTGTCGGCGATCCGATCCGGCGACGCGTTCGTCTCCCTGGGCACGTCTGGCGTCCTGTTCGCCGCGACCGAGCGGTTCCGGCCCTACCCACAGGCCGCCGTCCATGCGTTCTGCCACGCGCTGCCCGCGGTATGGCATCAGATGGGCGTCACCCTCTCGGCGGCCGCCTCGCTGTCCTGGTGGGCCGGCGTCACCGGACGACCGGAGGCCGACTTGCTGGCCGAGGTCGGCCAGCCCACGCGGCCGAGCCCAACGGTGTTCCTGCCTTATCTGGGCGGCGAGCGGACGCCGCACAATGATGGCACACTGCGTGCCGCCTTCGCGGGCTTGTCCCACGAGACCGATCGCCGCCAGTTGACCCAGGCCGTACTCGAGGGCGTCGCGTTCTCCCTGCGCGACTGCCTGGACGCGCTGGTGGCTTCCGGTACTCAAATCGAGTCGGCGGACGTGATCGGCGGCGGCTCCCGCTCCCGCTCATGGGTCGCGATCATCGCGTCGGTTCTGGGGATCCCGCTGCATCGCCTGGCGGCGGGTGAAACGGGCGCCGCTTTCGGGGCGGCCAGGCTGGCGCGGATGGCGGTCACCGGCGAGGCGCCGGACACCGTGTGCACGCCACCGGTGCGCGCCGAGACCATCGATCCTGACCTCTCGCTGACCGCGGCCTATACGGCGCACCTCGCAAAATACCGCGGCCTGAACCAACGAATATCTGAAGTCGTGCGGGAGCAATGACATGAAACTGCAGGACAAGGTCGCAGTCGTGACCGGCGCCGGCCGTGGCATCGGCCGCGCCAACGGTGGACGTCGAACTGCTTCGCCAACTCGGAAGCGTCCCTTGGATCGCGGCGATGGCCGCCTTGACCCCCGTCGCATCCTTTCGGCCATTACGTTTCGGAACAGCCAGAACGCGGTGCCGCTTATCTCTGACGAGAAGATACAAGCCAAGTACTGAGCCTTGCTGCGCAAACCGGGCTTACCGGTTACGACGCGAGCTACCTCTGGCTGGCGCGTCAGCTGGGGGCTGAACTGGTGACGCTTGACCGCCAACTCGACCGAGCGGCAACCGCGTCCTGAGCTGCCCGGTGTCATCGGTCCGCCGCTGATTCGGCGCCCGACCGTTGCTGTCCCCATAGCGGCCCGGTTGGGCGGTTCGAACCCTGGCCCCACTGAGCGGCGTCGCCGGCGCTGGCATGATCTGTCCCCCAAACGTACGCGCGAGCGGGAACGGACACAAGAGAACGCTAACGAAAGGGTCAGGTGGGGAGGTCGGCCTGATACCCGGAATTCTGGAGGAGCTGCCGGATGCATTCGGACGCCGGCCAATAGGCTTCTGGCGGAAGGGATCCGCCTAATCTTCAGAAAGGCGGTCCGTCCTGGCGTCCCGGATGATCCCAACATGACCCCACCGCGGGCCATCTGATCTCATGGGCCGGTCTGTGCCCGCGCAACGACGAGAGCGCCGGCAAACGTCGCTCCACGCGTCTGCGCAAAATGGCTGAAAGCGACGTTGGTTCAATGCGCGATGTCCGCGGCAAAGAAGAAGGCCAGCTACCTACATGCTCAGTATCGCCGGTTGCGCCAGCGACGCGGGCCAAAAAAGGCCTACTGCGCGGTCGCCGCGTCCATTCTGGTCGCAATCTTTCACATGCTGGGTGACGGTACGTTCTATCAGGATCTCGGTGCTGATCATTTCCAGACCGAGACGCCGCAGGCTCAAGCCAGAAAGCTCGCTCAACGGATCAGCAAGCTAGGCTTCAACTGCTCCGTCACCCCAAAGGACGCAGAGGGAG
>DASYBP010000558.1:0-3456 GCA_036500715.1 Rhodopila sp. | reverse complement strand
ACCGAACGATGCCACCTTCTATGTCATCGGCAACGATCGAATCAGGCTCAGCACGGCGCCGCGGATCGTTGACAGCTCCAAGATGCTCATGGTCGAACCATTGCAAGGCGGTGAACTACTGCTTGCCATGGGCGATCGGCCATTGCTGTGGATGGTGACGTCGCCACCCGTCGGGTTGCCAGAGATACTGTCAACCGCCGCGCGCGGCGTGCGGGAGGCCCGTCTAAGGAATGCCTGCTTTCGGGCCCTGGCGCGGGCGGACAATGTCGCCGCCGCGGTGCTGCGGGAGACGCAGGTGCTGGTGCCTGCGCGGGCCCGCCGCCTGGACGACCCCGCCAGCCCGATCAACGCCACGTTGGAAGCCATTCTGCCGGATGGCGAGGGCGGTTTGTTCTTGCGAGGCTGGCTGCGCGATCCCATGCACTTGGTCGCCGGGGTCGAGGTCCGTACGCCGTTCGGCGCCAGGTCGGTCGATCCTGCGCAGTTGCATGGGATCCGGCGGCCGGACCTTGTCCGCCACTTCGCGAAAACGAAGTTTCGCGACCGGCAGCCGGCGCACGGGTTCGTTGCCCATGTGCCGGACCCCTCCAATGGCCTCACCCCGCAGCCCGGTTTGATACTTCGCTTGCGGTCCGGCAACGTCATCGAAGTGGCGACCGTCGCGCACCACCTGCCGCCGGCTCAGGCGCGCGACGCGGTCTTGTCCTCGGTCCCCCCTGACCAGGCGACCGCCATCATCGTGGACCAATGTCTCGCCCCCGCCGCGGCAGCCCTGCACCGCGGCACCCTGGTCGCCAATCGGATCGTGGACTGTGTGCACATTGGCAAGCCGCCGCGCCAACCGGCGGTCTCGATCGTCGTGCCGCTGTATCGGAATCTCAGCTTCCTACGATTCCAGACCGCGGCATTCGCGCGAGACCGGGGCTGCCGCGAGGCGGAACTGATCTATGTCCTCGACAGCCCGGACCAACGCACCGAGCTGCACAGCCTGCTGCGGGGGCTGAACGCGCTGCATGGGCTGGCGTTCACGATGGCGGTGATGCCGGAAAACCTGGGTTATGCGGCGGCCAACAACGCGGCCGCGACGATCGCGCGGGGGCGGGAACTGCTGCTGCTGAACTCCGATGTCGTTCCGGCCCGGACGGGTTGGCTTGCCAGCCTGCGCACGGCACTGACGCTGTCGGGCGTCGACGCGGCCGGTCCGAAACTGCTGTTCGACGATGGCTCCATCCAGCATGGCGGGCTGTATTTCAAACGCGACGGCGAGGGCATCTGGTACAATGCGCACTACCACAAGGGGATGCCACGACAATGGCGCGCGGCGCTGTCACGGCGCAAGGTCCCAGGCGTCACCGGCGCGGCTTTGCTGGTGCGCCGCAAGACGTTCGAAGCCGTTGGCGGCATCTGCGAGGATTACATCATCGGCGATTACGAGGATTCGGATTTCTGCCTCCGCCTGCGCGACACCGGTTCCGCCATCGCCTATGTGCCCGACGCGGAACTGTATCATTTCGAGCGGCGCTCGATCCATCTGCATCCCGGTTACACCGGGACATTGGCGTCTCTATACAACCGCCGCCTGCACCATCGCCGCTGGGACAGTACCATGACCGCCCTGATGGCGCAGCGTGCGTTTCGAGTTCTCGCATGAACGACGTCGACACACTCTCCCGTCACCTGGCGGGCAACCGGTTCATGCCGGTCCCATCCCCGCAACTGATCTCCTGCGGCGACGGCGACTTTCGCACCATCGGCGCGGAGTTCCTGGCACGCGTGGTCCACGCCACGGGTTTGGCGCCATCGCAACGCGTGCTGGATATCGGCTGCGGCATTGGTCGCCTGGCCTTGCCGATGACGCAATACCTCGACGAAGCTGGATCCTATGACGGTGTCGATCCGATCCTTCCGGCCATCGCCTGGTGCGTGGCCAACATTTCCGCCGTCTACCCGAACATGCGCTTCCACCACATGGATGTCTCCCACCCGATCTACAACACGAACGGCACGCTGGACGCGACGGCAGTCCGCCTGCCATTCGAAGACGAGACGTTCGACGTCGTCTGCATGATCTCTGTGTTGACCCACCTGCATACGGCGGAGGTGCTGCGTTGGGCCTCTGAAACCGCCCGAGTTCTGGCCCCCGGTGGCTGCTGCTTCGCCACCGGCTTCCTGATGAACGGCCCGGCACGGGCGGCGCTGACGGCGGGGGAGGGGCGGATTGGGTTCGATCCATCCGAACCGGGTCCGATCTACGAATCGAACCCAAACGTTCCGCTGGCGGGCGTCGCCTTCGACGAGGACTTTCTTGTCGAAAAATTCCTGCGCCACGGCCTGCGCCGCCGGATCCCGGCCGAATACGGGCAGTGGAGCGGGCGCGCCGGATCAAGTTTCCAGGACATCTGTATATTCGAGAAGGGCTAGAGGCATGCGCGTCCTGTTTCTGTTGCACGCACATCCCAATCTGCAGGCGGGCGGCAGCGAGATTTTCGCCCACGACCTGTTCCGCACCCTGCGGAACGACTTCGGCGTCGAGGGCCTGTTTCTGGCGGGAACCGCGGGCCATCAACGCGCTCCAAACCCCGGAACCCCATTCCAGACGGTCGGCGCCGAACCCGATGAGCTTCTGGTCTGGAGTGGCGGATACGATCCGTTCTTCATGTCGCAGATCGACCTGCACGGCGTCGCGGAACCGCTTGCCGAACTGTTCACCCGGCTGCGGCCCGACGTGGTGCACATCCATCACCTGATGACGCTGGGTGTCGAGCTGGTGGATTTGGTGCGGCGGGTGCTGCCGCGGGCGCGTATCGTGATGACGTTGCACGACTACTACGCGCTGTGCGCCAATGACGGCCAGATGGTAACGACCGCCGGCGCGCTGTGTCACGCCGCCGCCCCCGATGCCTGCCGGCATTGCTTCCCCGACCGAGGATTGTCCGATTTCCGCCTACGCGATCTGCATATCCGCGGCGCACTGGAACAGATCCACCAGTTCATTGCCCCCAGTCATTTCTTGCGTAATCGCTACATTAAGTGGGGCGTGCAGGCAGACCGCATCACCGTGCTGCCGAACGGCCTGCCAACGGTTGACCCGGCGCCGGCAAGGCAGGCAGGCCGGCGCGACCGCTTCGCCTTCTTCGGACACATCAACCGGTTCAAGGGCGCGACTGTCGCGCTGGAGGCGTCCGCCCGGCTCTCACGCGATGGCGTCGCACATGGATTGATCCTGTACGGCGGCAACGACCACCAGACGCCGGAAACGATGGCCCGCTTCGACCGAGCATGCGAAGCCGCGCGGGACGCACGCTATGCGGGCGCGTATCGCCGTTCCGACATTCCCCGCCTGATCGCTGACGCAGATTGGGTCGTGTTCCCCTCGGAGTGGTGGGAAAATGCGCCCCTGGTCATCCAGGAGGCCTTTCAGCATCGCCGGCCGATCCTGTGCAGCGGCATCGGCGG
>DASYBP010000557.1:0-9254 GCA_036500715.1 Rhodopila sp. | reverse complement strand
TGGTGTTTTGCCGCCGTACGGGCTGGCGCGGTGAGGGCCGCCATCGGCTCGACGCTCTTGCGCTCACGAGGCAGCAGCAGCCCGGTACAGTCGTCGTGCAGCGGCACCATGCGGTCGGCATGGCCGATGACGTTGGCCAGTTGGTCGAGGTAGGCCTCGAACCTCAGGCGGCTGGCATGGTTCTCCAGGAGATCCATGATTGCCTCACAGTCAGGGCACGAATCTCCATCGTCTACGAGGGCACGCTGATTCGCAGGAAGCTCGATTTTGCGACTCAGTAAGGCTAGTCTAGCACGGCTACAGGCTCCATCGCAGCCCGCAATTCCGGCAGGACACCGGCGGCGTGTCACCCAGCAGCGCTGTGCGGAACCCGCGATAGGCGGGGCTGTTCCAGATCTCCCGCAGGCTCGTCTGGGTCGCGTCACCCAGCGTGTAATTCTCGTAGCCCCGAACCGAGAACGGCGCGATGCAGCACGGTAACGCTCGGCCATGCGCGGTGAAATACATCAGCGACCACGGGCGGCGGCACGTGGCCCACGGCTTCTCGTCAGCCGAACGCTTGAGACTCAGGCCCGGTTCGGTCGCGCCTGAGGCATCCAGCGTCACGCCCAGCGCCGCGCCAATCGCCTGCGCGGCCTCGATGGCCCCCTGCTCGTCCTCGCGCGTCTGCTCAAATAACGAAGACTCCGGACGCGCCTTGCCGAAACCGGCCTGATCGAACACCAGCCGCTGCAGATAGACCTCTCGGACGCCCATCGAGGCTGCCAGGCGAACAAATTCGGGCAGTTGGCTGACGGTCTCCTTCAACCCAGTCAGCCACAGCGACACGCGCGGCTTCACTGCGCCGATCTGCTGCTGGTACGCGGTGAATTTCTCCACGTCGCGGACGATGCGCGGAAACCAATCCTTGCCGCGGATGGCGGCGTAACTCTTGCGATCAGCGGCATCGAGCGACACCCGCAGCTCGTCCAGCCCGCTGTCGATGATCTCCGGAAACTTCTTCTGGTTCAACAACGTCCCGTTGGTGTTGAACAGCACGTAGGTGCCGCTATCCTTCAGATAGCGGATCATTTTCGGCAGCGTCTTCACCAGCATCGGCTCGCCCACACCGTGCAGCACGACGCGGGCAATATTGGGCAGCTGATCGACGATACGGGTGAACAGATCCCAGCTCATATCGGCGGGCGGTTCCAAATCCTCGAAAGTCCGAGGGCAGGTCTCGCACAACAGGTTGCAGCGGTTGGTGACTTCCAGATACAGGCAGACCGGCGGCGCTTCGGCAAGCGCGGTCCGCTCCGCCGTCACGGCTTCGAAGTAGCGCCGAGGATCCTTCAAGGTTGTCGGCGGCATCACGGGATTTCCTTGATCGGTTCGACGGTGAGGGTCGGGCGCAAACGCGCGCACGCCAGTGCGATCGCCGGCACATAGACGACAGAGGGCCAGACGAAACGGTCCCCGAAGGTGTCAAGGTACAGCAGGATCGGAGCCGTGGCCATCCACAGCACCGCGGGCGTCGGTGCCAGCACGCACGGCAGCGCCAGGGAGGCAAAATACCAGGGGTAATGCGGGCTGATGGCAAACAGCAGCAGCGCCATCATGACGCCCGCCGCGCCGCAGATCGCCACCGGATCGTCGGGCCGGCGGCGGAACGCAAACCATGCCCCGAACGCCACCAGCACCCCCGCCGCGGCGGCTTCGTAGGCGATTGGCGCCCATTCCGGCAGCGCCATCATCCGCGACAATCCGGCAAGCAGCCAGAACCCTTCGCCGGTGTCATAGCCCTCCTCGGCGCCGTAGCCATCGAGGAACCCGAAAACCCCCGCGCCGGCGCCACTGTACAGCGCATAGAGCGCCGCCAGGGTCGCGATGGCGGCAATCGCGGTGCGCCAGCCGAAGCGCGGCCGCCACAGGGCAGGTGCCACAACCACGGGGAGGAATTTCGTCGCCGCCGCGAGTCCCAGCGCGACCCCAGCCCAGGCATCGCTGCGGCGTACTCGTAACAGCAACGCCACGGCCAACAGCCCGATCGCCAGCCCGTCGACGTGGCCATTATCCGCGAACGCCCACACCGGCAGCGGATTCCATGCGTAAATCAGCACACGCTGCCCCGGCAGTCTTGCCGCCGCCAGCAACCGCAGCAGACAGACCACAGCCAGCGTTTCGAATCCGACCATCGTCACTTTGACGCCGGTCACGCTCGACCAGATCACGCCCACGGCGGCAAACACCACCTGCGCCGCCGGCGGGTAGATCGTTCGCGCGTAATCGGCGCGCGCGATGTGGGGATAGATCTGATCGTCGCGCAACGCGGCCAGCGCCGGATCGGCCGGCAGATAGCGGTAGGGGTTGATCCCGGCGGTCTCAACCCGCCCGTCCCAGACGTAGCGATAGATGTCGGTGGACAAGTACGGCGGCGACACGATCAGCGGCAGGCGCAGCGCGGCGGCGACCAGCAGCACGACCCAGACGGCACGGCGCGACCCCCCGTGGCACAACCCTGGGCACGCCCCCCCGGGGCACGACCCTGGCCGGTGCGTCACCGTGCGCACCGCCAGCAGATAGGCGGCCGCACTGACGCCCGCGATCACCACGAAAAAGGTCTTCGCACGGATCCAGTCGAGACCGAGCTTGCCCTCTATCAGCACGCCCAGGCCCGCCAGGGTCAACGCGACCAGCAGCCCGCCGAGAACCCAAAGCCTGGTCACTACTCCGCCGCCTGGTCGGTCCCCTGGTCCGCCCCCTGGGGCGGCCATCCCATCCGAGTCAGCGCGCGTGCGGTGAACGGTGCCGCGTAGGGCTGAAGGCCGTCGGGATCGCGACACAGGCCGGACGTCTCCTCCGCCAGTCGGTTCAGCGTTGCGCGGTCGTCCACATCATACCAAGGCGGCAGCTCGACCACAGCCAGTCCCAACTCAGCCGCCCGCGTTCGGGTCGTTTCCGCTACCGTCGGGGTGCTCCACGCGATATTGGCGAACAGATGCGCATGCGCCGCCTTCACGCCCAGCAGGTAATAGCCGCCGTCATCGGCTGGACCCAGCACGACACAGTCGTCGCTGGCCGCCAGAACCCTGGCCGAACGGACCAGCAATGCCGTCGGCAGCGTCGGGCCGTCGGCATTCACCACCACCGCGGCCCGATGCCCGCGCGCCAGCATCGCCATGATCGCATGTAGCAGACAGCGTCCGAGCCCTTGGATGTCGGGCGGCATCAGGGGGGCGCCATCGGCCAGCAGCCGCCCCGTGCCGGGCGCCAGGTAGCCATCGAAAAAGGCCTCGGTGCCGACCGGTGCGTAGGCGATATAGCCGGTGATCGCGGTGTGCCGACCGGCCAGCGCGATGTTGTCGGAAATGTCGCGCAGGAACGCCAAGCTGAGTTCGGCGGCCTGGTCAGGCTGCAGCGGCGGGCACAGTCTGGTCTTGGCAAATCCCGGTCGTGGCGCTTTCGCCATGATGCCGATCGCGCAGTCGGGCCTACACCCCATGCGTCATATCCCGCTGAACGCGTTGCGCGGCTGCCGGCGGGTCATCTGACGTCTGTCCATATCGTCGTCTCCGAACCGTCCCCAACTCGCCGCCTATTGACGTTCTCGACGTCGCCGTCATCGCGCATCAAGGAACAGCCATCGCGTAACGTCCTCTATAGCATCAGCGGGGTGCTATCGATCGACACATTCAGGGGTGAAATCTTCTCCACGTTGCCGATCGTCGCGATCGCGGGATACCTTGCCGGCAATCAAACACAGGAACCTCGCAATGCCCCAGCCTCAGCCGGCCCCTCTGCCGGCCATCAGTCTCGTCGCGGTTCCTGGCCGCCGTCGCCGCACCATCGAGATCGCTCAGGAGATCGAGCGCCGCGGCTTTGCTGGCATCTATTCGCCCAGCATGTTCGGCAACATATCGCTCTGCGAGGCACTGGCCTGGAACACGGACCGCGTCCCATTCGGCACTGCCATTGCGCCAATCTATCAGCGCACAATCGGCGACTTCGCCCAAAGTGCGGCGGTGATGCAAGAGATCTCGGGCGGCCGGTTCCGCCTGGGCATCGGCGTCGCGCACGGCCCGTCGCATGTGCGGATGGGCGTGACGCCGGGCAAGCCACTCGGCGACATCCGCAATTTCGTGGAGAAATTTCGCGCCCAGGAAGGGCTGGGGGCTTTGCCGCCGATCATTGTGGCGGCGCTGCGCCAAAAGATGGTGGCGCTCGCGGGGGAAATCGCCGAGGGCGTGGTGTTCGCCAACGCATCCCGCTCCCACATGGCGGCATCGCTGGCGGCGTTGCCGGCGCACAGGCGCGCCGACCCTGGGTTCTTCATCGGCAACATGATCCCGACCTGCATCAGCGACGACATCGAAGCCGCCAAGGCAGTCAACCGGCGCACGCTGATCAACTACGGCTTCCTGCCGAACTACCGGAACTACTGGAAGGAGGCCGGGTACCAGGAGGAGATGAGGGCGATCGAGACCGCCATCGCCGAGGGCCGCAAGGACGACGTGCCGAAATACTTCTCCGACAAGTGGCTGGCCGACAACACGCTGTTCGGTCCGGCCGCCAAGGTGCGGGAGGGGGTGGAGGCCTGGCACGACGCCGGGGTACGCGATGTTATCATCGTGCCCTCTTCGGCCGCGGGAAATCAGATCCAGGCGCTGCAGGAGGTGTTCGCGGCGTTCGGTTGACCAGACCAGGGCGCCGCCCTGGACCCGCGAAGGGCCGGCGGCCCTTTGATCCCATTGGTACCGGGGTTCCCCAGTACCGGGGTTTTAAGGGCGGTCCGCCCTTGGCGGGGCGACGGGCAGCGCCCCTTTTCTGCCGTTGGGGGCGTTTCCCAAATCGTTCACCGACGCAGCGCAGGAGGTGCCGGACCACATTCGGTTGCGAGTCCATACCGGAAAATCCGAATTCGGATCACGGCAGTCTGGCGCCTCCCACGCGCCCTTCTACAATGGCCATATGCCGTCGTTTCGCCGATCCCTGATTGCTTCCGCCCTGCTGATCGGCCTCAGCGGGTGCGGCTCGTATGATCCACCGGTGCGGGGCGATCACACGTCCGATCACTACAAGTCCGATCTGGAAGCATGCCGCACATCCTCCTCCCATTCGGTCTATCTCAGGAACGCGCGCTCTCCTGGAACATGGATCATCTCCCCGATCACCGGACCCCCGGCGGTTCGCGCCGCGATTCGGACCTGCATGCAGGGCAAGGGCTACGTGCTCGAGAACGCCGGCGGATAGGCGATGATCACACGACCGCCAGGGCACAGCGACCGAAGTCAGATTTGCTCAGAGGTGATCAGGCCACGACACGGCGGCTCGGCATTTACCGGAAGCCCCGCTTCCACCAAGCCATCGTTACGCCCGCGGCACCGACCAGCACCTCCCGGGCCCGTTTGACCAGCGACAGCGAGAGGCCCGCCGACTCCGGAAGGCCGACCGACAGTGCGGCCAATGCAAACCCCCCTTCCTGTACCGCCAGTGCCCCGGGAATTGCGAACCCGGCCGTGCGCGCCGCCAGGCCAAGACTTTCTACCACCAACGCCTGTGGAAGGCTTGCAGGTACCCCCAGGGCATACAGCACGATCCAGCTTTCGATCGTGCCAAGCGACCAGGAAACCAAATGGAATAGACCCGCGCGCAGTAAAGCACACGTCCTGCTGTAGAATGCGCTCGCCGCCGTGTGCAGTCCGGTCAACGACAGTATCGCAAGGTCCGCAAACCGTCCGCCGATCCGGTCCGTCAGCATCTCCAACAGCCACGGCAGGCCGAAGCGCTGGGCGAGCAGAAAGCCACCTGCGCCTATAGCCGCCAACGCCAACGATCCTGACCACTCGATCCACTGTTCACCGCCCGCCAGGACAGCCAGCGTGCCGACACCGGCGAGCAGGAAGACCGCCTGGGCCAACACTTCCATTGACACATCGACGATCACGCTTGCGGCAGCGCGCGCCGCCTCGATCCCTGCTTTCGCCAGCATGCGTGCACCGATCACTTCGCCACCGATCTGTGCGACGGGAAACAGGCTGTCGATCCCCTCCCGGATCAGCCTCAGGTAAAAGCAGGTCACTATTCGGGGTGCGGGTGCGGCGAACAACGACCACCATGCGGCGCCGGACAGGAAGAGTTGGATCAGGTGGACGCCAATCAGCAGCGGCAGGGTCCAAAGTGCGTTCAGCACACCTTGGCCCACGGTCACGATGTCGGCCCAAGTTGAGAAGAACTTCCAGCCAATCCCGGCCACCAGGACGGCGGCTAGGGCGATCAGCAATCCGCGTCGCACCATGGCGGCGGAAGCCACTGTTCAGAAAACAAGGTAGCCAGGAAAAACGCCTTCCGATGTTCGGATGTCACTGCGAAGCGCGGGCAGTCCTCGAACGCACGATGAATCTTGCGGGACGCGCGTGAGTCCGGATCGGCGGAGAAAAAGAAATGGTTGGCAAGAAGGCATGTGCCGCCTGGAGTCAGCAGTCCGGCAATTCGCTGGACGATCGAATGCAAGACATCCTCATTCAGCGGAAAGAGGTAATACAGAACGTCGACGACCACCACGAGATCGAATTTCCCATCCAACGACGACCGCAGGTTCAGAATGTCGCCCGCTTCGAACGCGAGATTGTCGAACGCGGCGGCGCGGCGGCGCGCATGCTCGATTGCCACGTGTGAGATGTCGATCCCCAGCACACTGTCGACCCGTGACGACAGTTTTTGCGATAACAAGCCAAGCCCGCACCCGAGGTCGAGTGCACTCCCAAAACGCGTTCCCGGGAGCAGCGAGACGAGCTTTTCGTACTTCAGCCCCTGGTAGCGATAAAACGGCGATGCCGAAGCCCACGGATCGTCGGACTCGCGGTACGCGGACTCGAACGCTGATCGGGCGCCCTCCCTCCGGCGCACACGCGCGACGCGGGCGTCGGTGCGGGCGCTTTTCAGAAAAAGTCCGATATCCGTCGGTAGCATGGCGAGCCAGGGCAGCCGCCGGGCCGGGCGTTTTCGCCGCGACACGAGCGCGCCGACGCCGGCCAAAATTCTGGGGAACGCGGTTTCTGACACCCGATAGCCCTGTGCGATGGTTATGGAATCGTCTTGGAAGCTCATTCGCAAAAAAATGGAATGATGGAGCAGGTCCACGCGATTTTCCGGTCTGGCCTGGCCCCGTGGTTGTTTTGCGCCATGAGTCGGTACCGGCCCCCCAAAAAATTATGCACTTCGTCCTGCGTGTGCCCAATTTTCGGCGCCCATGCAATGGTTTGGAGCGAGGCGCTCGGACAACCGCCGGGCGACGCACTCTGCCATCTGAGTGTGTTGACGAATACCAGCGTGGTGCGGTGCGTCCTGGCCAATTCGGCCAACCGGTCATAGAGCTGCGTCCAGACCTCGGCCGACATCACGGCTTCCAATCAAGGGCGCAATCAACGCAGGTGCGTAAATAAAATTGCGGCAGCGCGCGTTGATCCGGCTTGCTTGCGCGAACGCGGGCCAGGCCGCCGACCTGACGTATAACGCCGCGGGCGGCACCGGCTTGTTCGAAAGCGGGCGACAAAAGCTGTGCTTCCGCCTGCAGGCAGCACATCGCCGGCTCGACCGCCAACTACGAAGCGGGCGGGCGCGTCCTCCTCGGCCTCGATCCCGGAATGCCGCGGCTCTGAGGCGCCGCCCTCGCGCCTATTCCGCGGCCACCTTCTGCGCCGGAATATCGGTCGAATACCGCAGATGGACCGGCGCATTCGCCTCCCACGGGTCCTTCAGGCCCAAAGTGGCGCCGTATTCCTTGATCGCCGGCATTACCTCCCCGCACAGCAGTTGAATGCACCGGCGACGGTCTTCCTTGCTGACTGTACCATCGTTGCCCCAGATGCCCATGATGCCGGGACGCGTCTCCCTGACCAGATACTTCAGCCGCTCGATCACCTGGTCCGGCGTGCCGGCGATGATCATCGTGTCGGCGACCTGTTGCTCGAAGGTCGGCTGGCCGCGCGGGTTGATCGCCCGCCCGACCGCGAACTCGACGAAAGCGCGCCGGCCGGACGGTGAGAAGTACCCCGACGGATTGGCCCAGACCGGGTGCGCAAGGCCAGTGAACTCGCCCTGCATCCACATGAACTGGCGAGCGTTCTGGATCGCCTTCTCTTCGGTGTCCTGGACGTGCACCCGGATTAGGTAGCCGAAATTCTCCGGCCCCGCAGTGTATCCGGCCTCGGTGGCGGCCTTGTCATAGGTCTGGTGGATCTGTTTCGTCGCCTCGATCGAGGTGTTCAGCGCGATGTACGGATAGCGCTGCTGCGCCGACCAGATCACCGTCTCCCTCGACAGCACCCCCGGTATCCACACGCGTGGATACGGCTTTTGCAGCGGCACCGCCCACGGATTGACGACGCGCTGCTGATAGTGCGTACCTTCCCAGCGGAATGGGCCCGGAACGGTCCAGGTCTTCTGCACCAGATCATGCGCCTCGACAAAGCGCTCGCGGTTGAACGCCGGGTTGACCCCATTGGCCAACTGCTCCTGACCGCCGCCCCGGACGAAACCCGAAACCACTCGCCCTTTCGAGATCATGTCGATCATCGCAAGCTCTTCCGCGAGCTGCACCGGGTTTTCCGTCAGCGGCAGCGGGTTGCCCAGGAACACGATCTTCAACCGGTTGGTCACCGCGGCGAGGATTGCGCCGAACATATTGGTCCGCGACTGCATGCAGAACGGCGCGTTGTGGTGCTCGTTCAGCATGATGCCGTCGGCACCGCATTCCTCGGCCAGGATGTACTCTTCCAGATATTCGTTGTACAGCCGGCTGCCTTCCACCGGATCATAGTATTTGTTGGAGAAGGTCAGCGCGGTTGCGCCGTAGTCCAGCCCGGCCTTGGCGTCGTAGGCCGCCATCGGCTGTTCGGTGAAATACATCATATGCATGGCAGGAGCCTCCTTCAGTTCCGCGACAGGAAATCGATCGCCAGCTTGGCGACGGCATCAGGTTTTTCCATCTCGGCAAGATGTCCGCATTCCGGAATGGTGGTCAGCGTGGCGCCGGGCAGCGCACGCGCGTACGCCTGACCCGCGCTAAGCGGAACGATCCGGTCATCGTCACCCCACAGGATCAGCGCGGGGGTGCGCACGCCACCCAGCAGGTGCGGTAAGGTCTGAGAGTACATATAAGGTTTCCACGCGGTGCGGAAACTCATTTCGCGGGCGATGTCCCACGCCTCGAGCTGATCCGTGGTGACATCGCCATAGACCGCCGCGAACGCCGCCTGATCGTGGAATCCCGATCG
>DASYBP010000556.1:0-6058 GCA_036500715.1 Rhodopila sp. | reverse complement strand
CAGCGCATACGTTGCGACCCCGATGACCAGCTCCGGCGCAAACGACGGCACGAACAGAAGGTCCCTGGCGGCGGCAAGCCGGAACGCCTCCTCACGCGCTTCTTCGAAGTCCACGCCATGTTCGATCAGGATGGCACCCAGGGCGGCCATCGCGGCGTTCTTCTCCGCGCTGTTGCCGAACGGGACCACGATCGTGACCGGCAGACCGAAGCGGCCTCCGGCCCAGGCCAACGACTGGCCATGATTCCCGCGCGTGGCCGAAATCAGACCGCGCCCAGACGTCTGGCGGCTGGCGAAAATCACGCCGCCGCGCACCTTGAAGGCGCCAGTGGGAAGATGATTCTCGTGCTTTACCCAAACCTCGGCACCAGTGCGCCGACTCAACAGCGGCCAGGAGATTTGCGGTGAGGCAAGTAGATGGGTGTGGACCAATTCCGCGGAGCGATGCAGTTCTAGAAGCGAGAACATAGGTCAGCGCGGCATCTGATGAAATCGTCTACCCACACCGAAAGGCCGGCACCGTCCGAAACCGGGCCGGAACACCCGCCAAGGCGGGACAAGTCGCCGATCAGGCCAGCTTCAGGTTTGTCGCCGCGGCCTTGCCACGCTCCATCGCCACTTCGTAGCTTACCTTCTGCCCGTCGTTCAGCCCCTTGAGGCCGGCCGCCTGAACCGCGGTGATGTGCACGAAAACGTCCTTGCCGCCATCCTGCGGCATTATGAACCCATATCCTTTGGTCGCGTTGAACCATTTAACCGTTCCGACGGCCATGGTTTATCCTCCTCAGAATTACGACCGGCCGTCTCCCCAACCGATCGCTTAGAACAATCCGCCCGAAGCCTAGACGGGCTTCAGGTTCGTCGCGGTGGACTTGCCACGCTCCATTGCGACTTCGAAGGTGACTTTTTGGCCTTCGTCCAGTCCACGAAGGCCGGCCGCTTGAACCGCGGTAATGTGCACGAACACATCTTTGCCACCATCCTGCGGCATGATGAATCCGTATCCCTTGGTGGTATTGAACCACTTGACCGTGCCGGTAGCCATTTCTGTGCATTCTCCGTCCAGGCACCGTGCAAAATCACGCGATGCTGTAGACAACCGGGTCTTTGGTACTCTTCAGGCACCCGTATAGGGAAGCGCAGAAAGGCAAGCCAAAATACGATTGCAGTGAATAGTTGGCACAGAATCCAAGCCGGGTGTCAATCACACACGCGGCATCCAGGAAGAACGCCGTCAGGCTACCGGCCGGTAATATAAGGTCGGAACGGCCCCAGCCGGAGGCAGGCTAATGTCCCCAGCAAGATCCGCTCCGACGCGGGCGCTGCGCAAATCGAGCGTGCAATCCAACGCAGTCCCTCGCGGCGGCGTCCGTGCTTGATCAGTTCACGACCCAAGGTCCATGCCACTTCCGCATCGGCCCGCCGCCTCAGCGCCGAGAGCCGGCCGGTGCCCAGGCGCGTCGCGAACGCCGGGTTGCGATAGAGCGCATCCAGCACGGGACGGTAGGCGTCCGGATCGGTCGCCCGCGACAAATAGGCACCGGCAAGGCGTTCGCGTACGAACAGCAACGGCGCGCGTGACCGCACCGCCGCGAACTCGCCCTGCAGCGCCAGGCGCGCCCAATACTCCCAATCTTCGCCGTAACTCAGGTCAATGCGAAAATCGCCGGCGGCCGCGACGGCTTCTCGTCGGACCAGCAGATGACCGCCATTTGCGAACAGATTTCGCGTCAGCAGCCGTTCCAGCACACACCCACACGGCGGAGGCGGCGAGATCCGGGCGGCAGCATTCAACCCCACCCAGGCAAATCGCCCAACGGCCGCAACAGCCCAAGGGGCGTCGTCAAGTGCCTCGGCGAGTAGACCCAAGGCCTCTGGGGCAAGCCAGTCGTCACCGTCCAGGAACAAGAAGGCGTCGGGCTGCTTGCTTGTTCGCGTGGCCTGGCCAGATCTGTCCCGATCGGCAAAAATTTCGTGATCACCCGTCAGCCCGGACGCGGTCACGCCGTCGCCCGCGCCCTGCGCCGGATCATTCGACTTGTTCGCGAGCGCAAGCTGGATCCCGGTATTCCGCGCGGCCGAGACCCCTGCATTGCCTTGCCGCACGACCCGGATGCGGCGGTCCGGTTGCCCCGATGCGATTGCCACCGTATCGTCGGTCGAGCCGTCATCGACAACGACCAGCGACCAGTCGGCATGCGTCTGGCCTAAGACAGAGACCAGTAAATCGGGCAGGAACGCCGCTACGTTGAACGCAGGTACAACGACCGAGATATGCATCGACGTTCACCCTGGACAGGAGGCCGCCGCCTTATCCTGCCCGAGATGAACATTAGGTTAACGGCCGGACTTAGACGACCAGGACTCGGGGCGACTAGGCCTTAACCGGGACGCCCTGCTCCTTCATCAACGTCTCAAGTTCGCCGCTTTGAAACATCTCGCTGATGATATCGCAGCCACCCACGAACTCGCCCTTGACATAGAGCTGCGGGATTGTCGGCCATTGCGAGAAGCCCTTGATGCCCTCGCGCAGTTCATCGTCTTCCAGCACGTTGGCGGTATGGAACGGGACGCCCATGTGACTGAGGATCTGGATAACCCTTGCCGAGAACCCGCACTGCGGGAACATCGGCGTGCCCTTCATATACAACATCACATCGTTAGAACCGATGTCGCTCTGGATACGTTCGGAAACTGTGTCGGCCATGCTGTGGAACTCCTTCTGTCCCATTATTCGGGTGCGGCGGTCTGTAATGCAAGGGCATGAAGTTCCCCGCCCATCCTCCCGCGCAAGGCGGCATAGACGATCTGGTGCTGACGCACCCGCGACAGTCCGCGAAATTGCTCGCTGACGACATTCGCAGCGTAATGGTCCCCGTCCCCCGCCAGGTCTTCTACGGTAACCCTGGCGTCCGGGAGCGCCGCCTTGATCAGGGCCTCGATCTCATTGGCCGCCATCGCCATCGGGTTTGGTCCTTCCTGAGCACGAACGCGCTGAGCGGAGCGCGTCTATCAACCCACCACACCTAAATGCCGTCCATCCACGACGGGAAGAAACGTTCATGCGCCGCCCGCAGGGCAGCGACCGATATTGATCCACCATCCGGCAGTGTCAAATCCTGCCCACCCGAGGTACCGAGGCGCACCGCTGGGATACCCGCAGCCTCGGCGGCGCGGGTGAACGCCACATGATCCGCCACGGCAACCAGATAACGTGCCTGGTCCTCACCGAACCAGAAAGCATGGCCGGGGATATCGCGCGGATGCGTCATCATGCGAGCCCCCACGCCGCTCGCCATGGTCATTTCCGCCAGAGCGACGAGCACCCCGCCGTCGGACACGTCGTGGCAGGCCCGTACCGTGCCGTTCAGAATATTCATGCGAACGAAGTCGCCGTTCGCCTTTTCCACCGCCAGATCGACCGGGGGCGGCGCGCCGTCTTCCCGCGCGGCAACCTCGCGCAGCCACAGCGACTGCCCGAGCCATCCGGTGGTGACACCGATGAGTATGATGTCGAGCCACGCCGGCAGCGCCAATCCAACAACCAGTGACGCGTCGTCAAGCACCCCGAGGCCGCCGATCGCCGGCGTCGGCAGGATCGCTTTGCCCTCGGTCTCGTTATACAGGCTGACGTTGCCCGAGACGACCGGAAAGCCCAAAGCCTCACATGCCGCGGCCATGCCGCGAATGGCGGCGGCGAATTGACCCATGATTTCTGGCTTCTCCGGGTTGCCGAAGTTCATATTGTCAGTGATCGCCAGCGGCCGCGCGCCCACTGCGGTCAGGTTGCGCCAGGCTTCGGCGACCGCCTGGGCGCCGCCGACTTCAGGGTCGGCGAGACAATATCGCGGGGTGCAATCAGTAGTCAGCGCCAGGGCCCGCTTCGAGCCCTCTAGCTTCACCACTGCTGCGTCTGCCGCACCTGGCCGCTTCACCGTTTGGCCGCCGACTGTACTGTCATACTGGTCCCAAACCCAGGCTCGGGAACAAAGGTCGGGGCAACCCACCAGCCGCTCCAGCGCGTTGGCCAGCCCAAGTCGATCTTCGATCCGGGCCGGATTGAGCTTCTCCAGCTTCGGCGTATCGACGGTGGGACGCGTATACAGCGGCGCCTGGTCGTTCAGCGGTGCCAGGGGGATATCGGCCTCTACGACCCCGCGATGGCGCACCACAATGCGCCCAGTAGCGGTGATTCGGCCAATAACCGCAAAATCCAGATCCCACTTGGCAAAAATGTCCCGCGCCAGTTGCTCGCGATCCGGGCGCAGCACCATCAGCATGCGTTCCTGGCTCTCCGACAACATGAACTCATAAGCAGTCATGCCGGTCTCGCGCGCCGGCACCTGGTCCAAATCCAACTCGATCCCCACGTCGCCCTTGCCTGCCATCTCCACCGAAGAGCTGGCCAGTCCGGCCGCGCCCATGTCCTGGATGGCAACGATCGCGTCGGTGGACATCAGTTCCAGGCACGCCTCGATCAACAGTTTCTCGGTGAACGGATCGCCAACCTGCACGGTTGGCCGCTTGTCCTCAGAATCCGCGGCGAACTCGGCCGAGGCCATTGTCGCGCCGTGAATGCCGTCGCGGCCCGTCTTGGAGCCGACATAAACCACGGGATTGCCGACACCCGTGGCGGCGGACAGAAAAATGCGGTCCTTCCGAGCAACACCAACGGTCATCGCATTGACCAGCGGATTGCCGTCGTATGCGGCGTGAAAGTTGATCTCGCCGCCCACTGTCGGGACACCGACACAGTTGCCGTAACCGCCGATACCTCGCACCACCCCATCGACGACGCGCTTTGTGCGCGGGTGGTCCGGTCGGCCGAAGCGCAGCGCATTCAGGTTTGCGATCGGCCGCGCGCCCATGGTGAACACATCGCGCAGAATACCGCCCACCCCGGTAGCCGCGCCCTGGTATGGCTCGATGAAGCTCGGATGGTTGTGACTTTCCATCTTGAACACCGCCGCCAGCCCGTCGCCGATATCAACCACGCCGGCGTTCTCTCCAGGCCCATGAATCACCCACGGCGCCTTGGTTGGCAACTGCTTCAACCACACCCGCGACGACTTGTAGCTGCAATGCTCCGACCACATCACGCTGAACAGGCCGAGTTCGGTGAAGGTCGGCGTGCGACCCATGATGGCCAACATCCGGCCATATTCCTCGACACTCAGGCCGAAGCTGCGGGCAAGCGACTCGTCGACGATTGCATTCATAGGCGGGATTTACGCCGCCGCGAGGCCATCGAACAGCGGCTTCCCGTCGGTCCCGCCGATAAGCGGATCCACCAGGTCCTCGGGGTGCGGCATCAGGCCGAGGACGCGCAGGTTTGGACTGAGAATGCCGGCGATCGAGCGGGCGCTGCCGTTCGGGTTCGCCTGCTTGGTTACCTCGCCTGACCGCGCGGCGTAGCGAAGCGCGATCAGGTTATCGCCCTCGAGCCGATCGAGAGTCGCGTCGTCGGCGAAGTAGTTGCCGTCGCCGTGCGCCAGCACGCTGCGGAACGCTTGGCCCTTCTGGTACCGCCGGGTAAACACCGTGTCCGCGCGTTCAACCCGCAGATGGCAGTCCATCGCCAGGAATCGCAGCGAAGCGTTGCGCAGCAACGCACCTGGGAGAATCCCCGCCTCGGTCAGGATCTGAAAGCCGTTGCATACGCCCAGGATGTAGCCCCCTTTGGCGGCGTGGACGCGCACAGCGCCCATGATCGGCGACTGCGCTGCCATCGCCCCACAGCGCAGGTAATCGCCAAAACTGAATCCGCCGGGAATGACGACGAGGTCAACGCCGGCGAGGTCGGTGTCTTTGTGCCAAAGCATCTTTGGCCGTGTGCCGAAGGAGGCTTCCAGCGCGATGGCAATGTCGCGCTCGCGGTTGATGCCGGGAAAAATGACTATGCCGGGGGTCATGGGGGTCCGAGACTGCGTTGCAGGAGGGGTCATTAGCGCCGATTTGTGGCAGCTACAATGCAGCCGGCTGTTGCGGTCTCACGCCGTCGGTTTGGCGATATATTGCACCCCAGAAAGACCCTGAAAATGCCGGTCGCAAGTCAGCA
>DASYBP010000555.1:0-1546 GCA_036500715.1 Rhodopila sp. | reverse complement strand
GGGTGGGCTGCCCCCGGTGTAGTGCGGCGCCATGTAGCTACCTCGCGCAACCGGGAAACTGTATGACGCGGCCGTCGTGGCGCCGGGCGCCCCGACGGCGCTCTGGCTCTGGCCAAGCGCCACCGATGATCCCAAGACGGTGCCGGTCAACAGCACCGCGGCAAGCCCGAACGCGTGCAGATTGCTCATGATGGCCTCCCCCTAAACGTCCCAATAGAGACTGCAACGGTTGGCGTTTGCCCGCCGATCCAACTCTGCGTTACTGGCGGATCATGTGACGGCAGCGCCATGAAGTCAACGTGATTGCCGCCTGCCTCTGTTCCGGCGCGCTGCCGGCGCGGCAGGATGCCTGCCCCTTTCTCCGCATCCGGCTCCCGCCAGCACGGGTAATGTGTCGGAAACTGCTGCGTCGTGTTCGATAGTCTTATAGTTGCGGCCTCAAGCAGTCGCGACGAAGCACGGCCGATCGATGTGCCCGCCGCCTTCGATAGTCACACCGCCGGCGCGCGGTCCATGATCATCGCCGCATAGGTCGCCTCGGCCACCGACACACCGTCGACCCGCGCCGTGGCGCTGAACTTCCACACGGAGCCGCGGTTGCGTTCCTTGGTGACATGGATGCGCAGCTGATCGCCCGGCACCACTGGGCGGCGGAACTTGGCGCCCTCGATCGACATGAAATACACCACCTTGCCGGCTGCCTCGGGACCCAGCGTCTCCACCACCAGCACAGCCGCGGTCTGCGCCATGCTTTCGATGATCAGCACGCCCGGCATCACCGGATGATTGGGAAAATGCCCGGCGAAGAACGACTCGTTGACCGACACGTTCTTCACGCCAATCGCCGAGACGTTCGGCACCAGGTCCACCACCCGGTCGATCAGCAGGAACGGATAGCGATGCGGAATCGCATGCATGATGCGCGCGATGTCGACCAGCGCGACCACGCCTTCCTTGCCCGGGCTCGCCTCGGCGGTGCCGTGCTGTTGCCGTATGGTCGCGTCCATCCCGCTCAGTCCGTCTGCGACTCCGTTTGCGGCTCCTGTCGAGCCTCACTTTTCGCCCCGGCGGACCGCTTCGCGCTCTCGCGCACCAGCCGGCGAATGAAGGCAATCTCGCGAAACATGGCGCGCACCGGCTGCGCTGGACTGCCCACCACCTCCGCGCCCGCCGGCACATCGGCCATCACACCGGCCTGTGCGCCGATCCTGGCGTTCCGACCGATCCGCAGATGCCCGACCAGCCCGGCCTGCCCACCAATCATGACATGGTCCTCAAGGATCGAGGACCCGGAAATACCAACCTGCGCGACCACAACGCAGCCACGCCCGAGGCGGACGTTGTGCCCGATCTGCACCAGATTGTCGAGGCGAGAGCCGGCGCCGATCACCGTGTCCTGCAGCGATCCTCGATCGATCGTGGTGTTGGCCCCGATCTCGACGTCATCCTCGATGATCACACGGCCAAGTTGCGGCACGCTGCGGAAGCCGTCCGGCGTGGTGGCAAAGCCGAAGCCTTCCTGGCCGATCCGTGCGCCGGGATAGAC
>DASYBP010000554.1:0-2799 GCA_036500715.1 Rhodopila sp. | reverse complement strand
GCGTCCGAGCCCGGCTGGATCAACGCGACGGCGTCTTTGGCACGCTGCCAAAAGCCTCAACCCCACTTTTACTGGCGGGCTGACCGGACGCTTACGCTGGACCCGCGGTCGGCGGGTACACTGAACGCCGCGATCAAGGCGGGCGCTCAGTACCCCGTTCCCCGATATCGGCGTGGTCGGCCATTCGGATTCCGTTGGTCAGGAGGGCGCCAATCTCGTTTTGTCCATGTATCGGGCGAATACAATACGCAGCGCGCTGGTCGGCGGCGGGATCCCGCCGCCGGATATCGAAGTCGGCTATCATGGCTCGAACAATCCGCGTGTGCCGAGGCCGCGCGGGGTGCCCGAGCCGAAGAACAGACGGGTGGAAGTGACGATCCGCTAGTTCCCGATTCGAAAGTCCGCCATACTGTGGATCAGCCGCTTTGCGAACTTTTCCAATCGATCAGGACACAGGAAGCCATTGTGTCTTCTAGTGTGGTTTATGGTTCCGAAGTCCACGTCACGCCGCAGGCGTGCTGTTCGCACGACGGAGATGGTCCACAGTATGGCGAACTTCGGAACCACCACGCTAGTCGATACGACGAAGAAATATCCAGTACAGCGGCTGGCGGCCGGCGCGCAGCGCCTTGGCCTCGTATCGGGTCGGCGGCCAGCCATGCGGCCGCGCAGTCACCGGTTCGGCCGCATCGAACAGCGATTGATCCGCCATGACCGTGCGCACCCATTCCTGGTAGGTCGGATCATCGCTCGCGATACGCCACTGCGCGCCAGGCTTCAGCACCCTCCCCAGCAGCGGCAGCGTCGCGGGATGCACGAAGCGGCGCTTGGCATGGCGCGCCTTCGGCCATGGGTCGGGAAACATCACGAACAGCCGGTCGAGGCAGGTATCCGGCAGTCTGCGCAGCAAAATGCGCGCATCGCCCGTCCACAGATGAAGGTTCCGCGGAAGCGGCGCGTCGGCTTCCGCGCCGTCGGGGACGAGGGCTGACAGCAGCGAGCAGATGCCGTTCGCGAACACCTCACAGGCGATCAGCGTCACTTCGGGGTGGGCGCGCACCTGGGCGATCGCATGCTCGCCGCTGCCGAAACCAACTTCCAGCCAGACCGGGCCTGCGGGCAGCGGGTCGGGCACCTCCAGGCGGGGCAGCGTCTGTGCCAACAGGCGTTCCTGGCGCGGCCGCAGCCTGTGCCCGAGCGCGCGCCCATACAGCCGGTCTGGTGGCGGCTTTACCGCCCGAACGCTGCCCTGAGTGCTGGCACCAGATCCGTCTTCTCCCACGTGAAGGTGCCCTTCGTCTCGTCTGGTTCGCGCCCGAAATGGCCGTACGCCGAAGTCGGCACGTAGATCGGCCGGTTCAGCCTCAGATGCTCGCGAATGCCCCGCGGCGACAGGTTCATCACGTCCCGCAGCGTCTTCTCCAGCCGGGTCTCGTCCACGTCCTTGCCGGTGCCGTGCAGATCAACGTAGACCGACAACGGCCGCGACACCCCGATGGCGTAGCTGATCTGCAGCGTGCAGCGATCGGCGAGACCCGAGGCGACAACGTTCTTCGCGAGATAACGGCAGGCATAGGCGGCCGAACGATCGACCTTGGTTGGGTCCTTGCCGCTGAACGCGCCGCCGCCATGCGGGGACGCGCCGCCATAGGTATCGACGATGATTTTCCGCCCGGTCAGACCACAGTCGCCGTCCGGCCCGCCAATGACGAAATTGCCGGTTGGGTTCACGTGGAATTCATCTTCGTCGCACATCCAGCCCCTGGGCAGGATCGTCTCGACCAACGGCCACAGCAAACGCTTGATCTCGGGCTGATCGATGCCTTCCTCGTGCTGGGTGGACACCACGACCGAGGTGGCTCCGACCGGCTTGCCATCGACATAGCGCAGGGTGACCTGGCTCTTGGCGTCCGGCAGCAGCCCCCTCACCGACACGTCGCCGGCGTGGCGCAGGTCACGGACCGTGCGGAGGATTTCGTGCGCATAGTAAAGCGGCGCCGGCATTAGCGTTGAAGTCTCGCGACAGGCGTAGCCGAACATGATGCCCTGGTCGCCGGCGCCCTCATCCTTGTTGCCGGCACTGTCTACACCCTGCGCGATATCGCTCGATTGCGAGTGCAGATGGACGGCTACATCCGCGGTGGCCCAGTGAAAGCCGTCCTGTTCATAGCCGATGTCGCGGATCGCCATGCGCGTCAGGTGCGTCAGTAATTCGGGCGTCACAGTCTCCGGACCGCGGGTTTCCCCGGCCAGAACGACCCGGTTGGTGGTGACCAGGGTCTCGCAGGCGACGCGGGCGTAGGGATCGGCCGACAGAAACGCATCCAGGACGGTATCGCTGATCCGGTCCGCAACCTTGTCCGGATGACCTTCGGAAACCGATTCCGAGGTGAACAGATACTCGCCCGTGTCCCGCATGGGTTATGTCTCGCGTCGCGTCCGGTTACAGCCTGCCGAGGGAAGGCTTCTGGCAGGATGCCAAAGTCGCCGGTGTGTGACGGAAACCGCCGGATGGGTCAAGCTGCCGCCATGCCCAGGACGTCCATCATGGAATAGAGACCGGGCCGCTGCGACACCGCCCACAAGGCTGCCCGCACCGCGCCGGTCGCGAATGTACGACGGTCGAACGCTCGGTGGGTCAGGACAATGTGCTCGCTGGCGGCGGCGAAGATCAGGCTGTGCTCGCCGACCACCTGACCGCCGCGGAGGGCGGCAAAACCGATCCCACCGGTCCGGCGCGCGCCGGTGTGGCCGTGGCGACCGCTTTCAATAACGTCCTGAAGGTCTACGCCACGACCC
>DASYBP010000553.1:0-3706 GCA_036500715.1 Rhodopila sp. | reverse complement strand
GGGTGTCCCCCAAATCTTGCCCTGATCCCCCCACGATGGAACCATCCCCGGACGCAGGGAGAATACCACCATGATCGAAGAAATCCGCGACATCGAAACGCGCGCCGGCGCGATGGAAACCTTCATCGTCCATCCTGACCGCAACGGTCCGCACCCCGTCGTGGTCATGCTGATGGACGCCCCCGGCATCCGGGAGGAACTCTACGACATGGCCCGCCGCCTCGGCACCGTCGGCTACTACGTCGTGCTGCCCAACCTGTACTATCGTGCCGGCAGAGATACGAAATACGGTCCCGACGTCACCACCAAGGGCAGTGCCGAACAGGCCCGCATGCGCTCGGTCCGCACCAAGATGACCATCCCGCCGGTGATGGAGGATTTCGCCGACATCCTGACCTTCGTCGACACCCAACCCGACGCCCGCAAAGGCTCGGTCGGCAGCCACGGCTACTGCATGAGCGGACCCTATTCCCTGGCCGCTGCCGCCCGCTATCCCGACCGTGTCGCCGCCGCCGCTTCGTTCTATGGCACCTGGCTGGTCAGCGACGCCGAGGAAAGCCCACATCTCAATTTGGCCAAAGCCAAGGGCGAACTCTACATCGCCTGTGCCGAACACGATGAACTTGCCCCGCCGCCGATGGTCGCCGAGTTGAAGGCCTTGTTCGAGCAATCCGGCAATTGCGGCGAACTGGAAATGTATCCCGAGGTCCATCATGGCTTCGCCTTCCCGCAGCGTTGGTGCTACGACAAGCAAGCCGCCGAACGGCACTGGGAACGTTTGATCGCGCTGTACCGCCGCCGCCTGGGCTGACCGCCCGACTTTCCCGCCGGGCCTACCCGTTTGGCGTGAGCAATCCGGATGCGGTCATCCGCTCGCGCGCAGCCCGCATACTCGTGCTCACCGCCAGCGCGGCTGCCAATGCCCGCCGTCCCACCGCAGCATCGACCAGCACCGGCGCGCCATCCAGCACCGAGGCTGCGAACGCCGTGTGTTCGGCCGCCAGCGAATCATGCTCGTCCCACGACACGTCCTCGATCCCGAAGCCCGCGAGACCCGGCACCAGTTGCTGCCCGAGCGACATCGCCTCATCCGGCGATCGCGCGATCACCGTCAGCTTGCGCGTCGAAAAATCCGCCGCCATGTACGAATGCTGCGCGAAAATCCGCATCCGCCGCTCTGTCCGCGGCGAAATCCGGCTGGCGGTGATCGTCGCCACCGCCCCGTTGCGGAACCGCAGACGCGCGTTGGCGATGTCTTCATGCGGACTGGCGACCGGCGCACCGACCGCATCGACACTGTCGATCTCGCTGTTCACCAGGGCCAGCACCAGATCCAGGTCATGGATCATCAGGTCCAGGATCACCGAGACATCCGTGCCCCGCGGCTTGAACGGCGCGATCCGGGTTGCCTCGATGTAGAGCGGCGCCCCAATCCTGCCCGCCATCGCTTGGTACGCCGCCGAGAAGCGCTCCAGATGGCCGACCTGCAACACCAGCCCGCGTTCCTTTGCCAGCGCCCCCAGTTCGTCAGCCTCGGCCAGTGTCGAGGCGATCGGCTTTTCCACCAGCACATGCTTGCCGGCGCGCAGCGCTCGGGATGTCAGGTCATAGTGCGCTCTGGCCGGGGCCGCGACAATCAGCGCATCGGACTGTTCCAGCAGATCCTCCAACCCCGCCGCGTTGGCGCCGGCCTCCCAGCCTAGCGTTTTCGCGCGTTCCAGGTGCGGATCATAGATACCCGCCAGCCGCGCCCGCCCCGAAGCCGCCACCTTCAGCGCGTGGTAGCGGCCAAAATGGCCGGCGCCGGCGATCCCGATTCGCAGCACCGAATCTGCCATCTCAATCCCCCGCAACGTCCCATGCGATGAACCGAGCCATTGCGGGCCTGTCAAGAGGGCAACGATTTTCCGCAATGCAAATGACATCCGCATGGCCCTGGAAATCCACCTCCGCATTGTGCTGAATCACCGCCGAACTCGCTAAGGACGTATACACGTGCGCATTACAATGATCGGCGGCGGCTATGTCGGTTTGGTATCTGGCGCCTGTTTCGCTGAATTTGGCACCGAGGTCACGGTGGTCGAGACTGATCCGCCTAAGCTCGCGGCGCTACGCGACGGGCGCATGCCGATCTACGAGCCGGGTCTCGAGCAGCTTGTGGCGGAGAACGTCAAGGCCGGCCGCCTCGCCTTCACCGATGACCTGCAGGCAGCCGTCGCCGGAACCGAGGCCGTGTTCATCGCGGTTGGCACACCGACCCGGCGCGGCGACGGCCACGCCGACCTGACCTATGTGTATGCGGCGGCGGAGCAGGTGGCTGACGCCCTCACCGGGTACGCGGTGATCGTCACCAAGTCCACCGTCCCCGTTGGCACCGGCCGGCGGATCCGCGAAATCATCGGCGCGACCCGCCCGGATCTCGATTTTGATGTCGCCTCCAACCCGGAATTCCTGCGGGAGGGCAACGCGATCGGCGATTTCATGCGCCCCGATCGCGTGGTAATCGGCGCCGAGTCCGACCGCGCCCGGGAGCTTCTGCGCCGCCTCTACCGTCCGTTGTACCTGATCGAGGCACCCATCGTCTTCACCGCCATCGAAACCGCCGAACTGACCAAATATGCCGCCAATGCCTTCCTTGCCATGAAGGTCACCTTCATCAACGAAATGGCCGACCTGTGCGAGAAAGTCGGCGCCGACGTGCATGACGTCGCCCGTGGTATCGGCCTTGATGGCCGAATCGGCCGCAAGTTCCTGCATCCCGGCCCCGGCTACGGCGGCTCCTGCTTTCCCAAGGACACGCTGGCGCTGGTCCGCACCGCACAGGACTACGGCGCGCCGTCGCGTCTGGTGGAGGCAACCGTCGCGGTCAACGACGCCCGCAAATCCAGCATGGCGATGCGCGTCATCGCCGCCTGCGGCGGGTCGGTCCGCGGCAAGACCATCGCCGTCCTCGGCCTGACCTTCAAGCCCGAGACTGACGACATGCGCGACTCCCCCTCGGTGGCGATCGTTTCCCGCCTCGCCGGCGACGGCGCCGTCGTGCGGGCTTTCGACCCCGAGGGCATGGATCAGGCGCGCGCGCTGCTGCCGGAGTCCATCCGCTACTGCACCGATGCGTTCGACGCCGCCGCGGGCGCCGATGCCCTGGTCCTGATTACCGAATGGAACGAGTTTCGCGCCCTCGCGCCCAGTCGGCTGGCCGATGCCATGCGCGGGCGGGTGATGGTCGATCTGCGCAACGTCTACGATCCTGTCGCCATGCGCCAGGCCGGCTTCGACTATCATGGCATCGGCCGGGCGGTGCCGCCGATTTGATGGCCGACCCGACGCGGCAGGCCGCGTTCGATCTGCTGACCGACGTGCTGGAGCGCCACCGGCCGCTGGAAGCGGCCCTCGATGCGCTGCCGCAACTGGATGTTCGGGACCGCGCCGCCGCCCATCGCCTCGCCGCTGCCGTGTTACGCCGGATCGGCACGCTGGACGCGGTGCTGGAACCGTTCTTGCGCAAGCAACCGCCCGAACCGGTCCGCAACGTCCTGCGGATCGGCGCCGCCGCCCTGCTGCTGCTGGACACGCCTAGCCACGCGGCGGTCGCCACCGCGGTCGCCCTGGCCAGGGCGCGCGGTCTGGCCCCGTTCACCGGCCTGGTCAACGCGGTCCTGCGCAAGGTCGCCTCGGCTGGGCTGGATGCCCTCACAGAGCTGAA
>DASYBP010000552.1:0-1791 GCA_036500715.1 Rhodopila sp. | reverse complement strand
ATGTCAGGTCGAAGTCCACGTAGAAATACCCAAACCCGCAACCGTAGCTGTTGCACGCGCCGGCGTCCGAGTACTGCCAGACGTTGGTCGCGAGGCCGTTCACTCCCTGCACGTCCCAGGTCGGACCGGGCGAGTTGCAGTCCGGCGAGCAACTTCTCGAGTTCGGCTCTGTGCCCCACGCCTCGAAGTACGCGAGTCCCGTTTGATTGACCAGGCTCACGTTGGTGGAGTCGTAGGGATTGATGTACACACAGGCGTACAGCGGAAGGGCGCCACCTATGGGGTAATTGTTTACCGCGTTGGCCCATCCGTTTAGGAAGTTCACGTTCGTCGCGGCACCATATTCGATGTCGAGGTAGACGTAGAGGACTCCGTTGCCCGGAAGGTGCAGTCTGCTGCTCAGGCTGTTCCTGATGACACCGCCGACATAGTTGCCCCCGTTAATTCCGTCGGAGTACGACCCGTTGATCGCCCCGCCGTACGCGGAGGCGATAGGGAGGATCCAGCTGCTGCCCTTCGAGGGATTGCCGTACGCTTTCACGGCATTGCTGAGTGCGTTGGCCTCGCTGTCGCCTTGCCAGTGAACTGACTGGTCGAGGCCTTGGTCGAAGTAACGCCCCCACCATACGATCTCATCACGCGGCGCGGATGCGAACTGATGGTTGATCACGTAGTCAGCGAGGTTCGTCCCGCCTATAGAGGTAGTCAGGGGATCGTAGCTGTCGGCACCCCAGAAACCGGGCATAATCTAGCTCCTTGTGATGAATTCGGTGTGCTCGGGCACCTTGAATGCCCGCGTATCGCCGGATGGTCCGATCAGGTAGGTGGTCGACTCGATGGGGCTGTGGGCGGCGATGTACTTTCCCGTGTCATCCGCGGCGCAGCTGGCAAGGTAATTGCCGCTTAGCTCGTGTTCCCATGTCCCCGACTGCGGGCTCAGCCGCCAGATACCGCCCACGCCTTCGCGATTGTCGATGAGCCAGACCGAAGGGCCGGCCACGGCGAAGATGTCATGGAGCTGCTGCGCGGAATAGACCGGGTATGCCGGGCTGTCCGGAGCGCCTGAGGCCTGGGCGCGGCGGTTGGCGGCCGGCGGTGTGGTCGGCAAAGCGAGCGGCTGCGGCAGGGCTGCGCCCGGGTGCCACTGGACGTAGCGTCCGTCGCCGTTGGCGATCAGCAGTGAGCTTGAACTGACAACCGCCTGATTCGGTGCAGCGTTTCCGCCTTCTTGGCTCATCACCGGGTCCGAGACGCGTTCCGTGCCCGCCGAGACGGAATACGAATAGATCTTCTTGCCGCCGACCTGGGTGAGATCGCTGTCATAGGTCGGCCACTGGTAGTAGCGGCGGTCCAAGGAATGGACAAGGTCCGGGCTGGCGGCAACGGCCATCTCATGCCGAAGCTCCGCGTCAACGAACCGCCAACTCCGGATACTGGTGCGCGGCATCTGATCAGGAGTATCGGCGCTCACGACGATTCCCTGGCCGTCATCGCTGACCTTCAGCCCCATCATGCACGCGCCGGCGCCCTCGGCCCCGGTCCATGAGGCGGCCAAGGAACCGTTGCTGCTGTCGATGACGTGAATTCCCTGCTGGGTGGTCACCCGTATTCGCGATGTGCTGAATCCGGGCTTGGGCGGGCCGGCCATCCGGTAGGTGCGAATCCAGGTGCTGGCGACGTATAGATAGGAGCCGCGCTTGCAGGCGGTCGCGCGGCTGCCGACGGTCAGGGCGTCCCGCGAACCGTGTGGGTTATCCCGGGCGATTGTGGTGAGGTGGCTGACGGTTCCCT
>DASYBP010000551.1:0-1662 GCA_036500715.1 Rhodopila sp. | reverse complement strand
CTCCGCCACGCCGATCAATTGCAGGAAACTGAGCCGGTGCGGATTGTCGTCGCGCCCTTTTTTGGCAACCAGCTCCCAGTAGCGGTCGGTCACGTAAGACGCATTCTTGGCGCCGTAGTAGCTGAGGTGACAGAAGCAATGATCGTGATCGATGACGTATTCGGCTGTTGATGAAATGCCAGAGCCCGGAATCCACACCGGGGGATGCGGCTGCTGGATCGGCCGCGGCCAGAGATTCACCATGCCGAGCTGATAGTGCTTGCTGTTCCAGGTGAACACTTCTTTCGCCGACCAGGCCTTGAGCACCAGCGCCAGAGCCTCGCGATAGCGCTCCCGCTGCTCGATCGGGATTACGCCGTTCGAGATCGTGGCGTCGCTCGGCAGGCCGGTTGGAAAACCGGCAACAAGCCGTCCGCCGCTGATGCAGTCGAGCATCGCGTATTCCTCGGCGATGCGGGTCGGTGGCGTCGTTGATGGCAAGGTCGAGCCAAGCTGGATGATTGCGACGTTCTGGCCGTTGGTTTGTTTCGCCAGCACCGCACCCATAAGGCTCGGATTGGCCATAAAGCCGTAGACGTTCTGGTGATGCTGGTTGGTGCAGACCCCGTGGAAGCCAGCCTTCGCGGCATGCAGCATCTCATCGAGCGTCGCGTTGTAATATTCGCCGACCTTGTCAGCGTTGCCGACGTCGAAAAAGACCGGATCGATATACGCTGAGTTGTATCGCTTTTCGAAATCCGCCGGCAGTTCCCGATACGGCATCAGATGGAACATGCAGACTTTCACGGCGGCGCCTCCGAAGTTTCTGCCGCGCATGCTACGGTGCAATATAGTCCGTGACCAGCACACTGCCGCACCGCGGATATGCAGGAAGTGGCCGCGCTAACGATCAATCGTTCAGCGGTTCTGCCGGGATCGCCGATTTTTTAGGTGCAGCCGCAGGCGGCGGCGCTGCGGTGATGACTTCGGAATTGACCTGCGGTTTCCCATCAGGCGGACCGGCAGGCTTGGTCACAATCGCTGTGCTGTTGGCAGGCGCTGCTACAGGTGGCTGCGCGGCAGCGCCGCTGGGAGCCGGGCTCACCGAGGGAGCAGCATTGATTGTCGTTTCGGTCTTGGACTCTATCTTGGGACCTGGCGCCGACTCTGGACTGGCTATCGACTTGGCGTCAACCGGGCCGCGCGATGCCAAAGCCGCCGGGCGCGGCCGCGGCAACGGTGGGAGCAGAACGGTGGTTGGAACGGTTGAAGCAGGTGCGGGACGAACCACTGTCGGCCGCCCCAACGGTGGCTCAACGCCAACGTCTGAAGGAGCCGCCATCGCCGAATCGTATTCCGGCGGGCCATAGGGCGGAGCGCGGTAGGGAGGGCCGTAGGGAGGAGCGCCGTAGAACTGACCATAGCGCCCCGGTCCCGGCACGATCCGCGTCACTTCACGAAATGCGCCGGTACGCCCATCGACAACAACGCGCATCAGAATTCCGCGGAAGTCGGTGGCACGCAGAACATAGGTCGTGCCCTCGCGCAGCGGCGGCGCCAGCGGATCGAAGCCGGACGCGTGAACCATCCGCATCACTTCATAGGGCGAAACAAAGCCCGGAAAGGGTTGTGAAATCGGCGGCGGAGGACCCGGCAATGGCGGCGACTGTGCGTATCCCGGCG
>DASYBP010000550.1:0-4076 GCA_036500715.1 Rhodopila sp. | reverse complement strand
CTCCTCGCCGCTGCGGCGCACCACGCGAGTCAGCAGATCGAGCTCCAGATCAGCGACACGCAGCAGGGTCTCGGGTGCGGTGAGCTGTGGGCGGCGACCCAGCGCGGCGACCCGGGCCACCAGTTCCGCGAAGGCAAATGGCTTTATCAGGTAGTCGTCGCCGCCGGCATTCAAACCGGACACACGATCATCAATACCGCCCATGGTGGTCAGGAATAGTACGGGCGTGCCAATAGCACTGGCTCGTAGCGTCCGGACCACGGCCAGACCGTCCAGGCCAGGCAACATTCGGTCGACGATCAACAGGTCCCACGCTTCGGCGGCCGCACGCAGCAAGCCGGATCTGCCGTCAGCCGCGACCTCCAGTTCGTGTGCCTCACTCTGCAGCCCCGCAACGACATATTCAGCAGTTTCGGCGTCGTCTTCGATCAACAGGATGCGCACGGGGTCGGCCCTCATGATGGCTTATGCCACAGCGGCGGGCGACCGGTCGTCAACTTGTCAATTGCGAAGGTTCTCTCCAGCCTTCGCCAAGGTGGCTGGAGCCACCATCACGGCATGCAGATGTCAGACCGCGCATGCTGCCCCGCCCGGTGATCCCCGGCGCGTTCGCCCTGGTGCTGGCTGCGTGCAGCGCCCCCGCCGATCTGCCGCTGCCGACAAGCCCGGAGCTGGCGGGGAATCTGGCCGATCTGCACCACGAAGGGATCGATCCGGCGTCACCACTGACAGTGTCACAGGTCGCGCTGCTGGCGGTGCGGAACAACCCCGAGCTGCGAGCGGTTCGAGCGCAGCATGGTGTGGCGCAGGCGCAAGTGCTCCAAGCCGGGCTGCTTCCCAACCCACAAGTCACCGGGGCCTTCCTGCCGTTGATCGCCGGGGTCGGGACAACCCCCGCCTGGAACGCGGGCATTAGCGAAGACATTCGCGCGTTGATCACGCTGTCCAGTTCCCGTAAGGCCGCCCGTGCCAGCGCCGCCCAGGTGGATGCGCAGATCTTGTGGCAGGAATGGCAGGTCATCGGACAGGCCAGACTACTGGCGGTGGACATCATCGAGGCAGAGCGCTTCCTAGCCCTACTGGCGCGAACCCGGAACCTGCTAGCCGGTCGCTACGCCAAGTCCCAACGCGCCGTCACAGCCGGCAACGAGACCTTGACCGTGTCCGCCCCCGATCTGGCCGCCCTGCAGACGATCACGACGCAGATCAATGACCTGCAGCGTCAACAACTGGCTCGACGCCACCAACTGAATGCGCTGCTTGGTCTGGCCCCGGAGATCGCGCTGAGATTGGACCCGACGCTACGCATCCAGCCCTGGAGCCGAGACGCGGTGACGCAGGCGCTGCCGACCTTGGCCGATAGGCGGCCCGACCTAGTGGCACTCCAGCTTGGCTACCGCGCGCAGAACGCGAAGCTGCGGACGGCCATTCTGTCGCGGTTTCCCAACCTTTCGTTCGGCGTAACCGGCAGCAGCGACAATGCCAACGTCCGCAACGCCGGCCCGCAGGTCACGCTGGAACTGCCGATCTTCAATCAGAACCAGGGCAACGTTGCGATCGAGACGGCGACGCGCCAGCAGCTTCACGACGAGTATGTGGCCCGCCTGACCGCGGCCGCCGGTCAGGTTCGTGCGATGGCGGCGGAGATCGAGCTGCTCTCCCACCAGCTCATCGCGGTCCGCCGCGACCTTGCGGGCACACGCCGTGTCGCCGGGCAGGCGGAAGCAGCCTTCAACGCCGGCAACCTGGACGAACGCGGCTATGTCGACCTGGTCGCGGCCCGCCTGACCAAGGAGCAGGAGATCGTCGCCATCGAGCAATCCCTGCTCGACCAGCAGGTAGCAATCGCCACGCTCATCGGCGACGGCATGCCGGCGATCGCCGTTCCATCAGGAGACACCCCAGAATGAACCGCGTGCCAGCAATCACCGGCCTGATCCTGACCGTGCTGGCAACGTCCGCCCATGCGGACGAGGCAGCAAGCGTAGCGGTGGAGACCGTGGCGCCGCGAGTAGGGGTCGCGCCGGATCTGGTGACCGCCTATGGCTCCGCCGTCCCGGCGCTCGATGGCGGCATGACTCTCAGCCTGCAACAGGATGGGCGTGTGCTGGCAATCGCCGTTACCCCCGGTGAGACGGTCCGCGCCGGAGAACGCCTGCTGGATTTTGGCGCCTCGGCCGCCGCCGTGTCGACGTATCAGCAAGCGGTCAGCGCACTGACGGCGGCGCGCCAGCAGCGCGCCCATGTCGCGCAACTTCTGGGTCAGCAACTGGCGACACGCGATCAACTTGCCCAGGCTGACAAGGCGGTGGCGGACGCCCAGTCGACGCTCGACGCCCTTCACCGCGAGGGCGCCGATCGTCCGTCGCAAACTCTGCAGGCCCCGTTCGATGGGATCATCGCGACGATCCCGGTGGCCCAGGGTGACCATGTACAGCCCGGCGCAGCCATGATGACGATCACCCGGCTCGACGGATTGGTTGTCACGGTCGGCATCGAACCGGGTGCGCGGGCCAGCGTCCATCCTGGCGAGCCGGTCCATCTGGTGCCGTTGGCCGGCGGCCCCGATCTGGACGGTCAGGTCCTGCGGCTTGATGGGATGCTTAACCCGCGCACTCGTCTAGTCGACGCCGATGTCTCGGTGCCGGCCGGTTCCGTTATCTCCGGTGCTGCGTTTCGCGCCGAGATCAAGGTTGGGGACCTGAGCGGCTGGATCATGCCGCATGACGCGGTGCTAATGGATACCAACGGCAGCTACGTGTTCCAGGTCGCCGGCACGATCGCAGTGCGGGTCAACGTGACCCTCGCCGGCGCTGTCGGCGGTGACGATGTGGTGCAGGGCCCGCTCGACCCGCAGCGGCCGCTTGTCGTGCAGGGGAATTACCAGCTCGCCGACAAGACCCCGGTACGTGTCGAGACACCATCCGCAAATGCAGCCGCGACCTCGCAGGCGAGCAAGGCCCAATGAACTTCGCCGCGTACATCGAACGGCATGCCCGCTCGATCATCCTGGTGGCGCTCGCTCTCGCAATCGCCGGCGCGGTCTCGGCGATCTCGCTGCCGGTCGGGCTATTCCCGCAGGTGGCATTCCCCCGGGTCGTCGTGGACCTCGACGCCGGCAGCCGCCCCGCGGACCAAACGGCATTGCTGGTAACCCGTCCCATCGAGGAGGCCATCCGCACGGTGCCGGGTGTAATCGACGTCCGTTCGGCCAGCTCACGCGGCACGGCGCAGATCTCGGTGGACTTCGGGTGGGGTCGCGACATGATCAGCAGCACGTTGCTGGTCGATGCCGCGGTTTCCCAAATCCTGCCGAACCTTCCGCCCGGGACCGGGTACAACGTGCGGCGGATGGACCCGACGGTCTTCCCCATCATCTCCTACGCGCTGCTGTCGGACAGCACATCCCCGGTCACGCTGCACGACCTGGCACAGTATCAGATCGTGCCGCTGCTGTCCTCCATCTCCGGGCTCGCCCGGGTCAGCGTGCAAGGCGGGGAAACCGCCGAGGTTCAAGTGCTGGCCGATCCGCATCGGCTCGCCAGCTATGGCCTGGGCATGACGGAGCTGTCCGATACGCTGACCAAGGCCAATGTGCTGCAGGCGGTCGGTCAATTGCAGGACAACCACAAGCTCTATCTGGTGACCGCCGACCACAGTATCGGCAAGACCGAGGCGGTCGGCGATGTCGTGGTGCGGTCCGACCCGGCCGGTGTCGTCCGGGTGCGCGATGTCGCCACCGTCCAAGATGGGGTCGTGCCGCAATGGGTCCGCGTGGTGGAGGACGGCAGGCCCGCGGTCCTGTTCAACGTTTACGAGCAACCCGACGGCAACGCCGTGCAGATCGCCGGCGCGGTGCAGGCCAAGCTCGGCGCGTTCAAGCTACCCCCCGGCGTGCGCTTGGTGAAATGGTACGACCAGAGCGAGTTGGTCACGCAATCGGCCGGCAGCGTGCGGGATGCGGTGCTGATCGGTCTGGTGCTTGCGGCCATCGTGCTAATCCTGTTCCTGCGCAGTTGGCGCGTAACTCTGATCGCGGTGCTGGTGGTTCCCGCCACCCTCGCCACCGCCATCCT
>DASYBP010000549.1:0-1621 GCA_036500715.1 Rhodopila sp. | reverse complement strand
GGCGACCGGGTCCTGGCGATCGTGCATCCGGCCGCGGATGGATCAGCGACCACCGCAACCACCCTCATCGCCATGAAGCAATCGGCCCTAGCCGAGCATCAGCAGGCGGAAGAGGCCGACTGGCAGCGGCGCGGCGTGGGCGGCCTGGTCAAATCTGTGGACGCAGCCGCCGGAACCATCACCATTGCCTCCGGGGCGCGCACGTTGACCATCCACGCCACGCCCAAGACCGTGGTCCGCCACTACAGCCCCGATTCGATCAAGTTTTCGGACACCCAGCCTTCCACGCTCGCGCAGATCCAGCCCGGCGACCAGCTCCGTGCTCGCGGCGACCGTAACGCCGACGGCGGCGAAGTGACAGCAGACGAGATCGTCGCCGGATCATTCCGCAACATCGCCGGGACAGTTCTTTCGACCGACCCCGCAGCGAACATCCTGACAATCAGGGATCTCGCAACCAAGAAGCCTGTCACCATTCACGTCACCGCAGAGTCGCAAATGCACAAGCTTCCTGAGCAGATGGCGCATTACCTTGCGATGAGCCTCAAGCGCGGCGGCAGCGGGCAGCAGAATGGCCAGGAGCATCCCGCAGAAAGCGGCGCATCTGCCGGGTCGGCATCGCGGCAGGCTGGTGGAGCAGGCGGTCAACGAAATGGAGACCTTTCGCAGATGCTGCAGCGCACCCCGCCCGTTCAATTGTCAGATCTTCACAAGGGTGACGCCGTCATGATCGTCGCCACGCAAGGTACACCTGGCTCGGCGACAGCCGTAAGCCTGCTCGCCGGAGTCGAGCCCATCCTCACCGCTTCGCCGTCGGCAAGCCAAAGCATGTTCTCGGCCTCCTGGAACCTCGGCGGAGGAGGAAATTCAGGCGCGGGGGATGAAGGAACACCGTAGGCCGGTAGATCGACTCAGGCTTAGATCGACTCAAGCACAACTGTCCAGAACCAGAACGCCCAAAGGGAACGATGATCTTTCCCTGCTACTCAAGACCCAGGAGCAACGTTGAACCTTTTTTGCCGTCATCTTTTTCTCTGCTGCATAATTCTGGCCGCAACTTTCAATGCAGCCGTGGCCCAGTCGACCTCCTCCTTGCGCGGGACGGTTACCGATCCCAGCGGCGCCGTCATTCCCAACGCCACCGTCAGCCTGACCACGCCTGACGGCCACACCGTGGCCACAGCCACGTCCGACGCCTCGGGCAATTTCCACGTCGGCAATCTCGCGGCGGGAACCTACATCATCATCGGCACGGCCCAGGGATTCGCGCCTTCCACATCGAAAGCCGTTACGCTCACTGCCGGCCAGAACCGGCTCTTCAATGTCGCGCTGCCGCTCGCCGTCGAAAAACAGCAGGTCGTAGTCAATGAAGAGACACCCACTGTCAGCGTGGAGCCCACCAGCAACGCCAATAGCCTGGTGCTGAAGGGTAAAGACCTTGACGCGCTCTCCGACGATCCCGATGAATTGCAGAATGAACTGACGGCGCTCGCCGGCCCCGGCGCCGGCCCCAATGGCGGCCAGATCTACATCGACGGATTCACCGCCGGCCAGCTTCCCCCTAAATCCGCCATCCGCGAAATCCGCATCAACCGCAATCCCTTCTCCGCTGAATACGACA
>DASYBP010000548.1:0-7315 GCA_036500715.1 Rhodopila sp. | reverse complement strand
TGCACGCCGCGCCGGTCCGCTTCTCCTACGTCGTCGAAGTCACGTTCGTCGCCGACGACCCGGTGGTGGCCGCGGCGGCGGTGAACAACGCGATGGATACCTACATCAAGGATCAATACGCCGCGAAACATCGTCTGGTGGATGCCGCCACCGAACTGCTTGAGAAGCAGGCCGCCAACCTGCGCCGGCAAGTGCGCCAGGCCGAGGAGCGGATTTCCAATTACCGCGGCGAACACGCCATGAGCCAGGGCATGCATGCCGCCATCGGTAACGAGGAGATCACCCACCTGACCGAGGATCTGGTCAAGGCCCAGTCGGAGCAGGCCGCCGCAAATGCCCGCCTGGATGCGGCGCGCGGCAAGACCGGAGCCGAGGCGCAGGCGGCCGTCGCGCCGTCTGTCGTGCAACTGCGCGCGCAGTTGGACGCCCTCGCCGGACAGCGGCAGGCGCAGCAAACCAGGCTCGGCGGCGCTCATCCGGACGTGCAAAGCCTCAACCATCAGTTCGCCGAAGGCCAGCGCGCGTTGAACGCCGAGATCGCGCGTGTGGTCGCCGCCACGGAAGCCGACCAGCATGCCGCGACAGAGCGGGTAAAGGCGCTGGAAGGGCTGCTGACCCAGGCAAAAGCCACGCTGCAAAGCGCTGACAAGGCGCAGATTCCCCTGAATGCCATGAACCGCGACCTCGAGGCCGCCCGTGGCGAACTGCAAGCCGTGCTGGAGCGCATCCAGCAGACCGCCCAGCAGGCCAGCGTCGAAACCGCGGAGGCGCACGAGATCTCAGAGGCGATTCCCCCTGAACACCCGACCTGGCCGCGTACGGGACCGACCATGGCGGCTTCAGCGGCAGCCGCCATCTTCTTGGGCCTGGTTCTCGTCCACATTCTCCAACTGACTGACACCACGTTGCAAAGCGGCGATGAAGCGCGGCAGCTCACCGGCGTGCCCTGCCTCGCCTTGATCCCGCAAATCAGCAAGCGCGCGCTGGGCCACCTGAAGATCCACGACTACGTCGTCCGCCGGCCGCTGACCGCCTTCGCCGAACAGATTCGGTCGCTCCGGGCCGGTCTGTCGCTGGACATCGATCATCCGCAGATCATCACCATAACCGCCGCCCGCCCGGCTGAAGGCAAATCGCTGCTCGCCCTGGGGCTCGGCCGGTCAGCCCAGCTTGGCGGAGAGCGAGTCCTGGTGATCGAGTGCGACCTGCGGCAGGGCACCTTCGAGCACCGGCTGGGCGCCATGGCCGCGCCCGGACTGACCGAGGTTCTGCGCGGGGAACTCGACTGGCGTGACGCCCTGCAGGACGATCCGCATACCGGAATGAAATTCATGACCGGCGGCAAACCGGGCAGCGACGTGCTCAGCCTGTTCCTGTCCGACAAGATCCGCCAGGTCCTGACCGAGGTCCGCGACCATTACGACCTGATCCTGCTGGATGCGCCGCCAGTGGAGGCGATGACCGAAGCCAGGGTCGCGGCCACGCTGGCCGATGCCACACTGCTATGTGTGCGGTGGCGGTCCACACAGGCCAAGACCTTGATGCATGCGCTAGAGCTGCTTCGGGACGCCCACGCCAAAATTATCGGAACCGTACTGACAAGGGTGGATCCACACGTGCATCTTCGCTCCGGCCACCCGGATGCGGGGGTTTATCATCGCCGTTACAAGGCGTACTTCCGGGGGTAATTGTTGATGGCGCAGCGGTTTCTGGTCACGGGCGGAGCGGGCTATGTCGGCAGTCATTTGGTTGCCGCTCTGCTCGACCGGGGCGACGATGTCACCGTCCTCGACAATTTGCGGACAGGACACGCGGCGGCGGTGCCGCCCCCGGCCAGGCTAGTGGTCGTGGACCTTGCGGACGGCGCGGCGATTGACGCCGTTCTCGGCGATGGCCGGTGGGACGCGGCGTTCCATTTCGCTTCGCTATCGCAGGTGGGTGAGAGCATGCGCATGCCGATGCGCTACCTGCTGGAGAACGCTGCCAATGGCATCCGGCTGATTGATGCCTGTATCCGCCACGGCGTCGACCGGTTTGTGCTGTCTTCCACCGCGGCGCTGTTCAACCTCGACACTGACGCGCCGATCCCTGAAGACGCGCCGATCGACCCCCAATCCGCCTACGGCGACAGCAAGTGGATGATCGAACGTGCGTTGCGCTGGGCCGCCCAGGTTCATGGTCTTCGCCCTGCCTGCCTGCGCTATTTCAACGCCGCCGGCGCCGATCCGGCCGGCCGCCTGGGGGAGGACCATCGGCCAGAATCACATTTGATTCCGCTGGTGATCGATGCCGCGCTGGGCCGGCGCGACGCACTCGATGTTTTCGGCGACGACTATCCCACCGCCGACGGCACATGCATCCGCGACTATGTGCATGTCTCGGACCTGGCATCGGCCCACCTGCTGGCGCTGGAAGCCCTGCAAGACGGTCCTGTTGTCTGGAACCTTGGGAATGGCGCTGGTCATTCAGTTCGCCAGGTGATCGATGCAGTCGAGCGAGTGTCCGGACTGGCCGTGCCTTTCCGGATCGTGGGACGCAGAGCTGGAGACGCCGCCGTGCTGGTGGCATCCTCGGCACGCGCCCAACAGGCCGGATGGCGGCCGGTCCACGGCGACCTCGACGACATTGTGAGTTCGGCGTTCGCCTGGCGGAAATCTCACCCGAACGGCTATGGCGGCTGACCGGACTGGCTTTCTCGCTGTCCCGGCCGCTGCCATCTTATTGCTGTGGCCGGCCATCTGGAATGGCTATCCGATCGTCTTCGCCGATACCGGCACGTATTTGTCCCAGGCCATTCATCATTATGCCGGCTGGGACCGGCCAGTGTTTTATTCGCTGTTCATGCTGCCGCTGCATGCCACCGTCACGGTCTGGCCGGTGATCGTGGTTCAGGCCGTGATGACGGCCTGGATCCTGTGGCGGGTTTGCCGAACGTTGCTTCCCAGGGCCTCAGGTATCGCGTTCGTCGGCGGGACGGCGGTCCTGGCGGTGGGAACCTGGCTGCCTTGGATCGTCAGCGAACTGATGCCGGACATCTTCACGCCGTTGTTGATCCTGTCGCTGTGTCTGCTTGCCTGGGTGCCGGAGCTATTGTCACGGCGCGAACGCCTTGGGATGATCGCTCTGGCGGCCTTCATGATCGCCAGCCAGCAATCCAGCGTGCCTCTGGCGTGCGTGCTTCTGGCGATACTGACTGCCTGTCGCGAGGCTGCGATGCATCGCCGCAGATCCGGTCGAAGCGACCTCCGGCGGGATCAGCCCGGTCAGCAGGATGCCGCGATCACCTGCCCAGCGAGCCGCCGCCTCCCACTTCGGCTCATCTTGCCCCCTGCCCTTGCGCTGCTCGCACTTTGCTCCGTCAACCTCGCAGCGCACGGGCGGTTCGCCGTGTCGCCGTTCGGAAACGTCTTCCTGCTCGCGCGGGTCATCTACGACGGTCCAGGGATGGCCGTTCTGCGTCGCGACTGCCCTGCCGCCGACTGGCGCCTGTGTCCTTTCCGCGAAAACTTCCCGTCCACCTCCGACGATTTTCTCTGGGCACCGGGTGGGCCATTGGATCGCGCCGGCGGCGCAAAGTTGGTATCGGGCGAAGCCGACGCGATCATCCGCGCCGCCCTGATTGCCGACCCGGTCGGCGAGGCGCGCGCCGCCCTGTCCAACACACTGCAGCAACTCGGCCGATTTGCTAGCGGTGATGGCCTGACCCCGTGGGCCGCCCAGGTCACCCCCTGGATCGAGCATGATTTTCCGGCGCGAGAAGCCGCTGCCTATGCATCCGCCCGGCAACAAAACGGATCGCTGACCGTGCCTCCCCTGCTGGCCCGCGCCCACCTGGCCCTCGCCCTGTGCGGCGTCATCGCCTGCATTGCTCTGCTGCCGGTTGCGTTCAGCCGGGGCACCCCCTGCACAGGCTTCCTGCTGGCCGCTCTCGTTGCTTTGCCGCTCAACGCGGCAATCGCCGGTGGCCTGTCCGCACCGCACGACCGCTATCAAAGCCGCATCATGTGGCTGCCGCCCTTCATCGCCGCCGTCTCTATCGCTTCCCTTCGCCGACGGATCGCATGACGAGGGGCTCGAGGGGCCGCTCCGCGGTCTCTGGGTAACGGCGACCACCGGCGCATCCCAGGTTCGGCAGCGGGTTTTTGGCGCCGAACAAGTGCGCCATCAGTTCGGGCGGCAGATAGCTGGAATAGCGTCCACACATCTGGCGGAGCTTGCGCGAAACCCGGCGATCCCGAAAGCCCTGCCATAACTCGGCCCCGGCGTTGTCGTTAAGCGCACGTGACACATCATCGCAGGGAGATGCCATGCGTCGTTTCACGACTGTCCCTTTGTTAGTCGGGGTTGCCCTCACTGCGACCGCGTGCTTTATCGAGGAACCTAGGCCCGGCCCGGGCCATGATCGTTGGTGCTACTGGCACACCGGCCGGTGCCACTAGACTGCGACAGCTCGAGGCGACGCAATACGGCGTCCGTATAAACAGCATGCCCGATGCGGTCGATCGGTTGAATGACATCCGACTCAAGCGCGACCCGGCAACCGGCGCGATCCTGAAGATCGCCGACGTGGCGCAAGAACGGGACGGCACCGCTGCGCAACAGAACGTCGTGCGCGCGGAGGAGCGGAGATCCGTGCTGCTGTCTATTCTGAAAGCTGGCAATGCTTGGACCCTTGATGCTGTCAATGCCGTCTGTAACGATGTGCTGCCGCTGACCCGCGTAGCGGCCCCGGTTGGCATGAAGATTGATGAACTGTTCGACCAGTCTGTGTTCGTGAAGGCCGCCATCGCGGGCTTCGCCACCGAGGCTGGCTTTGCAGGGTGCTCACCGCCGCGATGATCCTTGCCTTCTTGGCGAGCTGGCGGTCACCCTGATCGTCGTCGTATCGATCCCGCTGTCCATCCTCGCCTCGATCGCCATGCTGTCCGCGACTGGAGAGACGTTCAACCTCCTGACGCTGGATGGCCTTGCGCTTGCCGTGGGCATTTTGGCTGACGACGCCACGGTAGATGCCGGCGAGTTCCGACTGCACGTGCGCGCCGCGCCAGGAACGCGGCTCGAAGTTGCGGAGCGGCTGTTCGATGAAGTGGAAAACACGATCCGAGAGATCGTCCCAGAACGGCAGCCACGGCGTTTGCCATACCATGCAACATCGCCAGCATCGGGGTGACGCCGACACCGGCGCTGATGAGCACGACTGGCGTCGCGCCGTCCGCAAGCGTGAACGAGCCGCGAGGCGCGCTGACCTCCAGGCGACTGCCCGCCCGGACACTGTGCTGGAGAAAGCCGCTGGCGAGGTCGCGCTCGTTCTTGAGCCTCGTGCAGGAAGCTCGGCATCGCGGAAGGGTGCTGTAGCACTTGTTGTGGGTGCGGTGGCACAGTGCGACCGGGCCTCAATGACCAGGAACGGGAGTAGCAAGATGGATGAGAATGTGATTCGAGAGGCGCTCAATCGTCACTGGGCCGCCTCAGACGCAAATGACTTCGATGTTGAGCATGACATATACCGAGAGGACGCAGTGCTCGAGTACCCACAATCGGGAGAGCGCATCAGAGGCCGGCACAACATTCAGGCCTCTCGGGTCGCGCAGCCGAACTTCAAGCGCTTCACGGTGCGCCGCATCGTCGGTGCGGGTGACCTCTGGGTCACGGAATTCATCCTGTCCTATGACGGCCGGCCGTCCTATTCGGTGAGCGTCATGGAGTTTCTGGATGGTAAGGTGGCCCGCGAGACCCAGTACTTTGGCGATCCGTTCGAGCCGGGACCGTCGCGCGCGCATTTGGTTGAACGGATGCGGTGAAATCGCCGCTACGGGTAGCGTGCTCGCGCGTGCTGGACCGAGCAGAGCTGCCCGTCGATACCGCCCAGCTCGCTCGTTTTCTCATCGGCAAAATGCTCGTGCGGACGCTGGCTGAAGGCGTGGTGGGTGGGTGCATCGTCGAGACCGAGGCGTATGCCATCGGTGACCTCGCGGGTCACGCCTATCGCGGCATGACCCCACGCAATCGGGCGCTTTTCCTCGAGCGCGGGCACGCGTATGTCTATCTCGCCTATGGCATCTCGTTCATGCTGAATGTCTCGAGTGAGACGTCCGGCGTGGGCGCAGGCGTCTTGATCAGGGCGATCGAGCCGACCGATGGCATCACGATCATGGCGCAGAATCGTGGTACCGAGCGGGTGCGCGACTTGGCGCGGGGACCGGGACGGCTGTGCGCAGCCTTGAGGATTGATCGCGGGTTGGACGGGGTTGATCTTTGTCAGCCCGGCCGGCTGTGGCTCGGATCTGATGCTACGGCGTCCGACGAAATCGGGCAGAGCAAACGGATCGGCATTACGCGCGCAGCCGATAGTCCGCTGCGGTTCTACGTGCGGGGCAATTGGTTCGTCAGCGGTCCGCAGGCGCTCAATAGGTGAGAGAAGAAATTTTACGGGGTGAAGGGTCAGTCGGCCCGTATCGGTCCGTCATCCGCAGATCACACTCACCGCCTTGCGCGCGATCTCCCTCGGTTCGCCGCGGGGGACGCCGGCCCGAGCGCCGATAGCGATGGTGTGCAGCGTGGCGGATGCAAGCACCGCGAGCGCCGCGGGATCGGCATCATCCCTGAGTTCACCCTTCCATGAAGCTCTGCTCTGAGCCCAACCAGTCGCGTGTGGCATCGAGTTCCCGGGCGATGAGGCGGCCCCGCGCCAGCATCTCGCCCAGCGAATGGCTGGCGGTCGCCGGATCGATCATCTGCGCCGTGGCCAGCTTGGCGGCAGGATCGAGCATGCTGGCGTTTGCGGAGTGGAGCACGACGAGGGAACAGCGCGTCGAGTTTCGATCCGCTGCGCCGTCGTCAGCGCGGCGAGCACCTGGCCGAGCGGCAGGGCGCGCATGATTTGCACCGCGTCGCCGGCCGGCAACAGTCGGTCGCCGCGCAGCACCGCGCACAGCCGTTCGATGCGCTCAGCTGGCCACGCCGAAAGACTGGCCAGAGTTCGGTTCCTGGTCTTGCCCGCCCCGCGGTAGCCCTCGCGGAGCAGGATGGCGGGCAGCGAGCCACAGTTGGGGACAACGGCCATATACATGTGCCGGGCGAATCAAACTGATTCGTGCCGTGTCAAGAGGAATCCACAACATTACATGACATTATGACCAGCTATCTAAGCTTTTTCAGTGGCTTAGATCAGAATCGGGTGAAGGGTCGGCCTAGGCCCCGGCATTCGGTATCGAAGACGAGTCGATCCTTCTTGCCGGGGGCGGTTTTGAAAGAGCCAAAGAAACGAGCGGCCAGCTTGAGCATGGTTCAGATGCTTTACTTGCCGACCCCGTGC
>DASYBP010000547.1:0-3333 GCA_036500715.1 Rhodopila sp. | reverse complement strand
CCGCAACGAAACCGCACGCGCCACTGCCCAGGGCAGCGGCTGGCAGCCGGTGATCGACGAGTTACGGCCCTTCATGGTGGACGTCTGGCAGGTGATGCCGTTGCGGGACCGCAAGCGATTCCTGCGCCATCTGCGGCCATGGTGGGACGTGCATCGCCATCGCATGGCGGCGCCGGTGGCGGACCGGATCGACGCCGCGCGCGCCCGCGGTCAGTTGCACATCCTGGTCGGCCGCGTGCGCGACTATACGATCAAGGGCGACATCGTTGAGGTGCGTTACCGGCCGCGGCGGCAGGAAGCGCTCGCCGCGATCGAGGTTGCCCGCGTGATCAACTGCGCCGGCCCTGGCGCCGATTACGACCGGATTCAGGAGCCCTTGATCCGGGACTTGCTGGAAGACGGCGTCGTGCGGCCCGATCCCTTACGGCTGGGTTTGGACGTCACGAGCAATTGCGCGTTGCTCAATCGCCAGGGTGCGATTTCTCGCCGGCTGTTCGCGATTGGTCCGGTGACCAAGGGCACGTTCTGGGAGATGACAGCGGTGCCGGATATCCGCCGCCAGGCGGAGAAGCTGGCGGAATATCTCGCCGGTCTGGTTCATGCGGCGCCGCCTGAACGACCGCTGTCGCCGGCAGCGCCAAGCAGGCCATAAATACTACCGGTCCTCTGCCCAAATATAATTTACTTCGCTACCCAGACGATCAAACGGTGCTCCATAAACATGCAGCGAGATAGCCGGTCTGGTACCGGTGTTTCGCAGCCGGTGGGCGATCGGCTTCTGCTGCGGGGAATGACTGACGTCCCCTCTGAACAGATGTTTTTCCGAAATAAGATCGACGCCTATCTCATCGTGGCAGTATAAGGTCTCAGTCAAGTGACCTTGGCAAACCGCGAAAGTGCACCACGTCTTGTGGCTGTGAATCGGCGATCCCTGCCTTGGTAGCCAGGTAATCGCCAGGACCGAGTAATTTGCTCCACTGCCAAGATGGTGTCGAACATACCGCTGGCGAGAGAATTCCAGGTCGATACCCTCCAGCAGGAACCGATCTAGTGAAACTATCGCCAGAATGTCCGAAATCTCTTTTTCAGGACAATACGTCCCAATTTTCGTCAATTGATCTATCTGAGCCAACGCAGATGACAGAGTTGACCCTGGGCTGCAGATATCTGCGGCGAGCATACACGGACACCTTCGGTTGGAGCAGGCGGCGGCTGGAGCAGGCGGCGGCTGGAGCAGGCGGCGACTGGAGCAGGCGGCGACTGGAGCAGGCGAACGTTCGCTTCTTGGCCGACGGTTTGTCAAGCGGGAATGCGGCCGTATAAACCTCGAAAACCGGACGGTTTTTCCCGCCCTCGATCACCTGCAAAGCCGCCTCGCCTACACGTGAAGGCCCCTCCCCGAGCGGGCGATGGTTCAACTCGTCAGGCGAGTCAACCCGCCGTCGGTAAAGCCGACCCCGGCGAAGCAAATGTTTTCATCCTGTGGCTAGAATAACACAAGTTTAATCGCTGCGCCCAGGGAACGGTTACCTCGGCCGGCACATGTTCGCCTTGTCGTCGATGCAGCCCCTACCCGCGGCCGCATCGACCCAATGTCGCGAACCAACTTCGGGAACAGGAGATGCCCCATATGAACTCGCAACCCCAACGCCATCCATCGCAGCACCGCACGCTGCGCCGGGTCTCCCTGGCTACCGCGCTGCTGGCAGGCACCAGCCTCGGCGGCTACGCCCTCGGCCATTCCGCCTGGGCGGACAATACTGCCACCTCCAATGCTGCCACTCCGGTCAACCCGCCCGGTACCCAGCTTCAGCCGCATACCCTGCCCGACTTCAGCAGCCTGGTGACACAAGTCAAGCCGGCCGTGGTTTCCATCACCAACAAGATGAAAACCACACCTGCGTCGCTGGAGGGCGACGAGGACAACGGCGCGATGCCGCAACTGCCGTTCCCGTTCAACCAGATGGTTCCGAACATGCCGCAGCAGCGTGAGCGTGCGGTCGAGGCACGTGGTTCGGGCTTCATCATCGACGCCAACGGCACCATCGTTACCAACAATCATGTCGTGAAAGGCGCCAAGACCCTCAGCGTTACGCTTGACGACGGCACCGTCCTGCCGGCGAAGGTCGTCGGCACCGACCCGCGCACCGACATCGCCGTTCTCAAGGTCGATGCCGGCCACCCGCTGCCGTTCATCCAGCTCGGCAATTCACGCGACGTGAAGCCTGGCGAGTGGGTCGTCGCGATGGGCAACCCGTTCGGCCTCGGCGGCACCGTCACTGCGGGCATCGTCTCCGCCATCAGCCGTGACATCGGCGCCGGGCCGTATGACCAGTTCATCCAGGTTGACGCCCCGATCAACCAGGGCAATTCCGGCGGCCCGCTGTTCACCCAGGACGGCAAGGTCATCGGCATGAACACCGCGATCCTCTCGCCCACCGGCGGCTCCGTCGGCATCGGCTTCGCCATTCCGTCCGATATGATCCACACGGTGATCGCCGAGATCGAAAAAGATGGCAAGGTGGTCCGCGGCTACGTCGGGGTCGAGGCGCAGGAGATCACCCCCAGCACCGCGCTCGCCATGCACCTTAAGGCGAACAGCGGGGCCTTGCTGGCCGGTGTCCAGCCTGACAGCCCGGCCGCGGCGGCGGGCCTGCAACCCGGCGATGTGATTGAATCCGTCAACGGCACAAAAATCGCCAACCCGAGGGACCTGGCGATGAATGTTGCCAATATCCAGCCGGGTGACGAGGCGCATCTGAACGTTCTGCACGATGGCCAGACCAGGACGGTCGATGTGAAGGTCGGCACGCTGCCAAACGAGCAGACGGCCAGCAACGATAACCAGGGCAACGAGGGGCACCACGCTCGGATCGGCTTGTCGCTGGCGCCGTTGTCACCCGATATGCGCGACCAGTTGCAGGTGCCTGATGGGACCAAGGGGGCGGTTGTGCAGGGCGTTCAGCCCGGTTCGCCAGCCGAGGCGGCCGGCCTGCAGCCCGGTGATGTCATCGTCGGTGTCGGCTCTCACCCGGTGACGTCTCCGGCCGAGGCCGCCAAGGCCATGCGCAACGCATTGAACAGCAGCGACCACGCGGTCGCATTGCGGGTCCTGCGCAATGGCCAGCCGGTGTTTGTCGGCGTGACCGTGGGCGATCAGAACAACGCAGGCTGATCTCGGATCGCCGTGGCTGGGCCGGCATCCCGGCCATGGCGAGACCCAGGCGGGGCAAGACCCAGGCGGGTCAACAAGACCCAGGCGGGTCAAGACGCAGGCGGGGGTCAGGCGGAAGCCGCGACCCCCGCATTGTCGGCCGGGCGGGAGATCTTCCC